>DASYCL010000080.1:0-11570 GCA_036500245.1 Polyangiaceae bacterium
CCGGTTGCAATTCGGCTATGAGCCGCTCAGATTTTTGATGGTGTTTGCCGAGGGCGACTTGGTGCTCTCGGATACTTCGTATGCGAACCCGCCGCCGCCACCGCGCACATACGCGCTGTGGGATTTCGGCGCGGGACTACGCGGAACCGTCAAAGTCAGCGAGCGCGTCGGCATCTACTTGCAGGGCAGCTTGGGCGAAGCCGAGGTCACGGACGACGTGCTCGGCATCTACGGTTACCCGAACGCCAATTCGCTGCACCTCTACTTCGCCGGCGAACTCGGCTTGGAGTGGTATCAGGTCAGCCCGCACTTGGCGCTCGCCGTGCACGGCGGAGTCCGGGACTACACCGCGACGTTCAAGCGCGATGAGTCCACCGGCCCGCCGCTGGCCTGGGTTTCAGGCGTCGCGCTCCGATATACTTTTTGACTGTCGCGGCCGAAAAACGCCAAACTTGGCCGGCCGGGCTTGCCGTTGGAGCCGGTGTCGCCACTTTCGGGCTTGCCTTCGCGGCCGGTGCTAGTAGAAAAAAGCGTTTTCTTTGGCATTTTTCCGGGCGGGAGCTGCGTGCTCTCGTTCCGCGCTCGGCCGGCGCGAAACCGCGTTCGGCCCGGCGGAAGGTTCGCGAGATTGGATAGCGATCTGGCTGAATCGATTTCGGCGCTAAAAGAGGCGTTCGACCGCAGGCACGTGCGAGCCAAGTTCGGCAAAGCCGAGCCGGCTGCGGTCGACCAATTGAAGGCCCAATTGAAACTGCCGCGGCGCTTCCGCGAGTTTCTGCTGGCCGCGAACCCCGAAGACGTCGAGACGCGCACGCCTGCCGAGCGCGTGAAGCTGATCCCGGCACAGCGTTTGGCCGAAGAGCAAAACGGCTTCGCGCTCGCCGAGTCGGGCACGCTCCGCTCGGGCTCCGCGCAGAACGGCTGGCGCGCGAGTTGGATCATCATCGCGCACAGCTCGCTGCTCGGTGACCCCTATTTCCTGGACGTAGCGAGCCCCGATCCGGAGGGGGATTGCCCCGTGTACACCGCGATGAGCGGCACGGACAACTGGAAGCCGCGGCTCTGTGCCTCGAGCTTTGCGATGTTTCTCCGCATTTTGGCAGTGAGCATGGATGTCGCCAAGGGTTTCCCCGAAGAAGACATCGACATGGATGACGAACAAGTATTTCGCGAGGCGCTGGGTCCAAAGATCCGCGAATACGACCCGGCCGCACTCAAGGCCGGGCATTGGACATGACAGAGATCGGAACTTTGCGTTCCGTGACCGAAGGCAGCGCCGAGTATCAGACTTTGCTCGCGCGCCTGTCGCGTCGCGGTGAGAGCGATCTCGATCGCGTGGAACCCGCCGTGCGGGAGATATTGGCTGCCGTGCGCGCACAGGGCGACGCGGCACTCGCGCATTACGTCGAGCGCTTCGAACAGCGCAAACCGAAAGCGTGGCTCGAACGCGACTACGGCGGCAAAGCCGCGCTCGAGAGTTTGGCCGTGCCGGTGCGCGAAGCTTTGGTCGAAGCCGCGGCGCGGATTCGTCGCTATCACCAAAAACAAGCCGAGCACTTGGGCGGCTTCGAATACACGGAAAATGGCGTCACGCTCGGCAGCCGGGTCACGCCGCTCGCGCGCGTGGGCGTCTACGCGCCGGGCGGCAAAGCGCGCTATCCGTCGAGCGTTTTGATGTGCGCGGTGCCGGCGCAAGTCGCGGGCGTGAGCGAAATCGTCGTGGCGAGTCCGGACACGAGTGCGGAAGTGCGCGCCGCATGTCACCTCGCCGGCGTGCACGCGCTGCTCGACGCGGGCGGCGCGCAAGCCATCGCCGCGCTCGCCTACGGCACCGAATCGGTGCCGCGCGTCGACAAGATCGTAGGTCCTGGCAATATTTATGTGGCCGCGGCGAAGCGGCTCGTGTTCGGCGAAGTCGACATCGACAGCATCGCGGGGCCTAGCGAGATCCTCGTGGTCGCCGACGAGAGCGCGGATCCACGGCTGATCGCCGCGGATTTGCTGTCGCAAGCCGAACACGACGAAGCCGCGTATCCACTACTCGTGACGACCAGCGCCGAACTCGTCCTGCGCGTCTCGGCGGAGCTCGCGCGCCAGCTCGAAGCGTTACCGCGCAAAGCGATCGCGAGCGCGTCCGTGCAGAACAACGGCTTTGCGTTGATCGTGCGCGATCGGAACGGCTTGATTTCGGTTGCCAACACGCTCGCGGCCGAGCACGTCGCGGTGCACACGGTCGAGCCACGCGCGCTGGCGGATCGCATCCTGCGGGCGGGCGCGATCTTCGTCGGCTCGATGACGCCGGAAGCGGCGGGCGATTACTTGGCGGGACCTTCGCACGTGCTGCCGACCGGCGGCGCCGCGCGTTACGGCGCGCCGCTCGGTGTCTACGACTTCGTGTCGCGCACCTCGATCATCGGCTACGAGCCGGCGGCGCTCGCAGCGCAGGGGCCGAAAATTACAGCCTTCGCGCGCTCCGAGGGGCTCGAAGCGCACGCTCGAGCCGTCGAGTTCCGTACTTTGCCGAAACCTTGATTTCGAATCGCTGAACGGGCGGACCCCAAAACAAGCGCTATATTCGCGCGTGCGCTAGGCGTACGCATGGCGGCGCGACGAGCCACGCAAGTTGCGTGACCCGTGGCCCAAAAGGCAACGGCGCGCGATTCGTGCAGCGAATCGACACGAGCGCCGCACCTCGAAGCGCTCAGTCAATGTATTCTGGGTTCTGCCTTTTGCGCATGGAGAGTCGATGACCCAAAGCTTTTTTTGGCGGTATGCGGTGTACGCGCTGCTCGCGCTGTTTGGTCTGACGAGCTGCGCGAGTGAACGCGCGCCGATCAACCGCGTGCAGGCCAACGCGCTGCAAAAGTCGTTCTTCGTCGGAGCTAACTTATCGGATCCGTCGGACAATCCCGAATTTTACTATCGCCCGACCATCGTCAACGTCGACTACGGGGATTCGCGCGACGAGCTCTTCACGGCGAGCGGCGCGCAGACGATCGCGCGCGTCAAATTCGAGATCACCGAAGACCTTTTGATTGCGCGCCTCACGTATCAGCTCGTCTCGGGCACGACCAGCGACGGCACGCCGAATCCGCCGGACGAGAACGCGGGGCAAATCGTGGCCGCGTTCAAGATCGAGAGTCACTTCGACATCAAGCGCAGTTACAACCCGACCACGGGCGAAGAGCTGAACATCATCGAAGAAAACACGACCGACAGCCCTTGGTACGAGCGCCAGTACATGCGCGTCGATTGGTCGCAAAACCTGATCGCGGACGCATATCAGCTCGACACGCTCGCCGCGATGACGGCGTTCGACGACGCTTTTCAATACGAACCCGTCGCATACTCGGTGTCGGATCCGACCGACCCAGACGCACCGGTGTTCGATCCGGGCACGAACTATTTCGACATCACCAACAAAGTGTTCGTCTCGCCGCAGATGCTCGACACGCCGTTCGGGCAATTGCCCGCATGCTATTTGTCGCCTGATTTTCTGGGCGGCAATGGGCCGGACGGCAACTGCAACCCGACCGAAGTCAAAGTGCGGCTCTCCTTTCGCCTGGTCGTGAACGACGACTATGAGCCGGCGAACTGGGACGGCATTCGCGAGCAAATGTTCGGCATGTTCACGACCGGCGCGATCAACCCGAATCGCCTCGGTTACGATCGCAACTACGGCGTGGTCGACGACCAGTGGTATCGCTTCGTTTCGCGCCACAATATTTGGCAAGAGAGCCACTACCGCGACGCAGCGGGCAACCCGATGCCCTGCTACACGGATCAGACCACGCCGGTCGGTGCGCTGCCCTCGCGCGACGAAGCGCCGCTCGACGGCACGGACGACGAATGTGAAACCGCGGGCGCGGGCTCACGCTGCGATCAGTTCAGCCACGCCTGCACGTTGCCGTACGCGCAGCGCAAGACCAAGACCACGCCATTTTACTACGGCCCGACCAGCGATCCGACGCTGTGGGACGCTTCCTCGCAAGCGCTGTCGCAATGGGATCACGCCTTGCGCCACGCGGTGCAGACCGCGCGCTACACCGAGTGCATTCGCACTGGCGGCGGCGTGACCAAGGACGTGATTGCGAATTGCAAAACACAGTATGACCCGAGCGAAACCGTGGCGCTCGCAGCGATACCGAGCGTGTTCGTGTTCTGTCACAACCCGGTCATCCAGGGCGACGATCCGGCTTGCGGCGCGCCAGGCTTGCTCGCGCGCATCGGAGATCTTCGCTACAACATGATCGACATCATTCAAGATCCGCAGAACGCTTCGCCCTGGGGCATCATGGCGGACGCGGTCGATCCAATCACCGGTGAAGTCGTCGCCGCGAGCGTGAACCTGTGGAACGCCGTGACGGATCTGGCGACCGAGAGCGCGATCGACACGATGCGCTGGTATCTGGGCGAACTGTCCAACGCGGACATCGCGAACGCAAACTACACGCAGCCGCTCGTGACCGCGAATTTGCGCGCGCCGCAGGCGACGAGCGAAAGTCCACCGCTGCTCGACGCGGCCGCGCAGAGCGCGCGCCTGTCAGCGCTCGATTCACGACTCAACGACGGCACGAAATATCAAATGCCGTCGCTCACCATCGGCAGCCAAGGGCTCGCGGACTGGGCCGAGTCGATGGTGCGGCAAAAATACGGCAACCAAGTGCTCGGCTCCGGCAATGCAGGCATCGACAGCCGCATGACCAGCGCACAGAACTCGGCCGTCGAAGCACAGCTCATGACGCAGCCATACCTGCATTTGGCCGGCCTCGATCCGAGCATGCAGCCGAACAGCGTTGGCACGAACCTGGCCTCGCCGTTGCGCGGCAATTTCGCGCAGTTTTTGCTGGATTTCGAGCGCGCGCGGCAATCGCGACTCGAGCAAATGGGCAGCTGCGTCGAGGAAGCGCCGGAGCCGAGCAGCGTCGTCGATTGGGCGAACATCATGAGCAAGAAGTTCCCGCTCGTCGACGAAGATCCGCGAACGCCCGGCGTGCAAGCTTCCGCCGCCGCGATCGCGGCGCGCAATGATCTGTGGCGCGACTACATTCGGCGTCACATCACGGTCGGCGTGGTCGAGCACGAGCTCGGGCACTCGATGGGCCTCGAACACAACTTCACATCGTCCTTCGACGCGACGAACTTCCGCCCGCAATACTGGCAACTTCGCACACAAGACGGCGCGGTCACCACGCCGTGCGCCGCCGGAACCACGGACGGCTCCACGTGCGTTGGGCCGCGCTGGGAAGATCCCATCACCCAAGCCGAACGGGATGGCTTGATCTGGCGTTGGCAGCAAACCTCGGTGATGGACTACGCGGGTGACTTGACGCAAGACACGCTCGACATCGGCGCCTACGACAAAGCCGCGATTCGCATGGAGTACGCCGATGTCGCCGACGTGTGGGACGACGCGAGCGTGAGCTGCTCGGGTTCCGCAGGCGGCGCGAGCTGCACGCCGAACGGCCACACCGTACACTCACAACTTGACGGCTTCGGCGGGGTCGGCGGGCCAATTTACATCGATGGTCAGTCCGATTTTCACTACTCGCAGCTGAATCAGCATTTGGGTTTGATCCGCAACTGCGCGCCCGCGAACACGAGTCAGCCGGCGAATTGGGACGCGACCAAAGACGGCGTGTACAGCCCCGAGTTCGACGGGCAGATCGTCAACGGCACGAGCTGTGACAGCATCCCGACCGATTACGTACCGTATCGCGAACTACAACCGGACACGGGCGGCTTCACGCAAGAGCCGGTCGTCGTCAACGGGATCCAGCGCAACTTCGACGCACTCGGCCGCGTGCGGCGCTCCTACATGTTCGGGGACGACCAGTTCGCGGACATCGGCAACCTCGCCGTGCTCCGCCAGGACAACGGCGCGGACGCTTACGAGGTCACCCACTTTTTGATCAGCCGCTACGAAGACCAACACATCTTCCGCGACTATCGGCGAAACCGCACCGATTTCAGCTTGAAGAAATCGTTCATGTACGGCTTCCAGCGCGAGAACTCGAAACTGACGGAGATCACCAAGGGCTTCGGATTTCTCAACGATCTCTATCAGGGCACGAACCTGTTCGCGACGTTTGCGGCGGACGACGGCCAACTCAAGGCCGGCGCGCTGGCTGCCTCGATGGCATTCGACCATTTCGCGCGCATCCTCACGCGTCCGCAGTCCGGCGCGCATTTCAACGACACCGCGCTGCACCCGCTCGGCACGAACATCCTGCGTTCGACCGACCAATTGCCGAACGTGGCGATGCCGACCGGTATCACCGCGCAAGGCAACGTGCTGATTCCGGACGGCTCGACCGGTGTGGGCGTGGACGTCGGCTGGGGCGGGCGGCTAGTGAACAATACGCTCGATCAGTCGCAAGGCTACTACGCGGTACAGTACGATCTCGCGCTCGGCTCGTACTACGACAAGACGCTCGCGGTTTACATGATGAGCGACTCCGAGGATCGCTTCGTCAGCGAAGCGCGCGACGATTTCACGGACGGCCGCTACCGCAACACCAGCTTCGCCACGCTGTTCCCGGACGGCTTCCGGCGCCTCCTCGCCAACGCGCTCACCGAGGACGATGACATCAAGGGCTGGCGCGTCGCGACGAACAAAGGCGTGCCGATCACGGACGCGACGGGCGCGCTGGCTCAACCGATGGGATTCCGCGCGTGGTGGCCAACCGGATCGCCCGACGTGTGCTGGCCCGCGCAAGGCCGGCTGATTTGCGACGAATTTCCGAGCGGCACCGTGGAAGCCAACGCCACGCCCGCCGAGTCGATCGCGGTCGACGCCGAAATCGGCTTCGAAGTGCAGAAGTTCATCATTTTTTTCTCGATGCTCAACTTGCCGGAAAGCTGGAAGCTCGATTGGGTCGACATGATGCGCATTTGGGAAATCGGCTCGGACGCGGATCCGGGCTTGCCCGCCGCACAAACCGTGGCTTGGCGCGATCCACTGAGCGGCGAACTGTTCGAAGCGCACAGCTACGGCACCGAAGTGATCGACGGCAAGACCGTACAGCGCGGCATCGCGGCGCGCGTGCTCGAATGGATGAACACGCTCACTGCCAAGGCGTATGCGGTCGACACGGCGGCTTCGAATCCGACCACGGGTGAGCTCGTCGTGCAGCGCTATGCGGACAACACGGCGTGCCCGCCAGGTGTCGAAACTTGTGTGGGCCAACCGATTCAACTCAGTTCCCCGTTCGCGATTCGCGTCACGAACTACAAGAGCGTGATCGACTACATGCACCTGACCGCTTCTCAACTCGGTTTTTACGGTCCCAATTGGCGCGGCATTTACTGATCATTGGTTTCTGCTTCGCGCTGTCCGCAGGCTCGGGCGCGTGCAAGCACAAATCAACGACGGCAAGTGCGGTCGCTAGCGCGAGCGCCGCGCCCGTCGACAGCGCGAGCGAGACCACTCGCGCCGCGCGCTTTGCGTCGGAGCTTTTGCGCGTGCAAAAGCGCTGGCAAGAAAAGCCGGAAATCGGCGATTGCGCCAAGGTTTTGTCGGAAAAATCAGACCAGGATCTGTGCCTCGCCGCGAGCAATGCTTTGAACGTGGTCGAAGCGCTCGATCCCGCGGCGCCACCGGCGACCGCGCTGCCCGTGCTCGCGGACGGCGCGCTCGCGCTCACGCGCTTGCTCGAGCGCGCGCGCTACTTGACCTTCGAAGACATGTCCCGCCGACGCGTGGAAAGCGATGCGGGCGCGGCCCCGTCGGCGTCGGCGGCTACTCGCGCGCGCGCACCGTCGGCGCCGGGGAGTGCCGCACCGCTTGGCTCGCAGCGTTTCTTTCACATGAGTCAGCGCGAGCACAAGAGCCTTCGGCTGAACGATAGCCCGATCGCGCGTTTGCTCGAGAACACGGCGCGGCTCGAGCGCGACGTGCTGCGGCAGTTCTCGGCTTACCTCGAATACGCGCCGCTTCCAGTGCGCAAGACGGCGTACGACACCGCGAAACAGCTCAGTGCAAAGCACCCGGAGTGGCCGACTTTGAGCCACGTGCTGCGGGAAGCCGCGGTGCTCGAGACCGACCCCGAACTGAAATCAAGGTTGAACGATCTCGCGGTCGCGAGCTTCGCGCGCAAGAAAGCGCCGGCTCAGGCGACCGGCTCCAAGTAGCCGCGCTGAACCAAGGCCAAGATCGCCTGCCCGACTTGCAGGTCCGTGCCCGGGATCGAGTCGAGCGCAATTTCGAGCGAGCCCGAGCTCACTATCGTCTGCAGCAAGTCGAGTTCTTCCGGACTCAGATCACGCAGCCGCGATTCGAGCGGGAATTTCAGGCCGAGCCGCAGCTCGAGCGGCGGCAAGCGGTTGCGGAGCGCGTTGAACTCGTCCTGCTGGCGAAAGCCCTCCATCAGGATTTCCTGCGCGCTCGCGTCCACCTTGTTTTCGAACTCGCGCGTGTCTGGCGGATCGAGCGCGAACATGCCCTTGCCCCAATCCAACATGCGATACACGGCCTTGAGCGGCGACAAATGCTCGGTGCCTTCGATCAACGCGAAGCGCACCCTGCCTTCGTTCAGGTAGATGCGCCCTTCGCGCGTGTCCGTGCGCAGCACGAGCACGCCATTCTTGCGCGAAGTGCCGAATAGCTGCAACAAATCCGGCAGCGGGATTTCTTCGAGTGAGCCAGACATGCGTGGCGCTTCCTCGACTGCGCGGCTCATCCGCTGCCGCGCGGTAACTCGGCCCGCGGCCACCGATTTTTGGTCCTGTTTTTGATCGGGATCCGCCTGGGTCGAGACCACTTTGAGGATGTTCGTGCCGATCAGCACGCGGTCCCCTTCGTGCAGCGTGCCGCGGTCGACCTTCTCGCCGTTGACGAAGGTGCCGTTGGTGGAGCCGAGGTCCTCGATGTTGATCACACCGTCGGTCAGCGCGATGCGCGCGTGCTTGCGCGACACCATCTCCTCGACCAGCACCATGTCGAGCTCGCTCGAGCGCCCGATCACGATCTCTTGACCCTCACCGAGCGGAAATTCACCGCCCTGATATTTTCCTGAAATGAACCGGAGGCCGAAGCGGAGCTGGTTGGAGTCGGGCTCGGAGCCGCTCGGTTTCGGCGCAAAACGCTTGGTCATGGTCGAGGGCGAAGAGTGGCGCGGGCGGCACGGTCGGCAAGCGCCGAACCCTGTGAAAAATCATAGGTCCCCGGGCAAGAATCGGTCAAGCTCGGCCCGGTCCCGGCGGCAGAGACAGCGTCGGTTGGACCCGAAGCCGCCCCGAAGTCGGTGTCTCGTCGCGAGCGTGTCCCGGGCCGGGACGTGGCGCGGCGTACACTTCCGCCACCGCTGGCAAGACCAGGGAGAACGTCGAACCCTGGCCCGGACGGGATACGACTTCGATCCGGCCGCCCATCTCTTCGACCACGCGCTGGCTGATCGCGAGCCCGAGGCCGGTGCCGCGATCCTTCGTCGTGAAGAAGGGCACGAACAAATTCTTCTGCACTTGCGGTGCCATGCCCGGCCCTTGGTCGCGCACCGCGATCTCCACCCAGTCGCTTGGGGTGGCGACCGCGTCCGCGCCGAGCACGGACGCGGCGCGCTCGCTGCGCCGGCGCGTGATGACTTCGACGGTGCCGCGCCCGCCCATGGCTTGCACCGCATTGCGCACCAAATTGATCAACACTTGCCGCAGCTGCTCGGCGTCCGCGCGCACCGCGGGCAATTCTTCGTCGAGCTCGGTGCGAAGCTCGCACTCTTCGGTGCGATCGGAGGCGAGCACGGTGAGCGTACGCTTGACCACGCCGTTCACGTCCACCGCACCGAGATCGCCTTTGTGCGGCCGCGCATAGTCGAGCACCGAGCCGACGACGCGATCCAAGCGCTCGACTTCTTCCAAGATGATGCCGACGAACTCCATGTCCGTGTGGTTGAGCTTGGTGTCTTGGCCCGGGTCGCCGAGTAACTGAGCTGCGCCTTTGATCGCGCCGAGCGGATTTTTGACTTCGTGCGCCAAACCGGCCGCCATTTGCCCCAGGGCGGCCAAACGATCGCGCTCTTGCATCCTGCGATATTGACGTGAATTTTCGATCACCACGCCGACCTGCACGGCCAAGGATTCGAGCAGCGCGACTTCGTCCGGCGAGAATGCGTCGCGCACGCGATCATCGACGAGCAGCAAGATCGCTACGAGATCTTGGCGCTCACCGTGCACCCCCAAACAAACGGCTTGCTTGAACGGACCGAGTACTTCCGCTGCGGCCAGCAAGCGTTCATCGGCTTCGGCTTCGCGCGTCCAGCCCGTGCGCCGGCTCTCCAAAAACTTGAAGCTCACTTCCTCGAGTACGATCGACGAGCTTTTGCTCAAGCGTTCGATCAACGGCCGCGCGGTCGCGACGTCGATGCGCGGCGGAGCTGGCGGCCCGAACGAAGACGCGAGCGCGAAGTCCGAGCCGAGCGGATCCGGCAAATAGAGCGCAGCGCCGGTCGCGCGGCGCGAGGTTTCGATCGCCGAGATCACGACGTGCTGGAGCTCAGCGACTTGGAGCACGTGCACCAGCTCGGCGCGCGCGCGGCCAATCGCGCGCTCCAGATCGACGCGCTCGCGAAAGAAGAATTTGTGAGTGTAGACCTCGGCCTTGGTGCGCAGCGGCTCGAACACCACCAGGATCACAATTGCCGCCAAAATCGCGCCTAAATACATGGTCTGGAAGCCGCCGAGCAGCACCACGAACACGTAGAAGATGCCGGCCAGGGCGAACGCGAGCGCGGTCGAGACCAAGAGCTGACCCAAGATGTCGTACAGATCGACGAGCCGCGAGCGGGTCAACGACTCCGAAAGCACGAACAAAAATACGATCGACAAGACAGCGCTCACCGGTGGCAGCGGCGCGCCGATGAACCACAAGAAATCCGCCAAGCTGAAGATCGCCGCGAGGGCGCCGATCGAAACCAAAAAGCGCACGCGCCGTTGCACCGCGCGCGAACCGCTGCGTTCGCCGCGCATCGCCAGCGCGAACAGCGCCGCGGCGATCAAGCCGAACACGTACAGAATGACCGCGCCGCGCACGACGCCGTGCTGCCGCTCGGTCAAGACGAGCACGAGCATCGGAATCATCAAAATGCCCGCTACGCGCTTGAGCGGCGAAGGCCGATCCGGCTCCGGCACGATCGACTCGAACAAGTGCACGGCGAACTGCGGCAAGAGCACGGCGAGCACCGCCGTCCAGCGCGCCCACAGATCGCTGCGGCCGGCGTGGTACAGCCACTGCGCCAGGTACCAAAGCCCGATGTCGCCCGCGAGCCCCGTGAAAAACAGCTGCGGCAGCCGCGGCTTGCCCTTGAGCAACACCGAGACCGCGATCGCGAGCGCGAGCACGCCGCAAAACAGCGAAGTGCGCGTTCGGAGATCCGTGCTGCCCATGGCGCTACTCTATCGCGAGCCGGTGCGCGAACAAGGCGAACGTCTGCGGCAGAGCCGTACATTTTTCGAGCCCTGCGCGAGCACAGGGCTTGGCCGCTCGCGCGACTGGCCTGATCGGTTGGGATGTTTTTTGGCCGCGAATCAGCAAAAAAAAAACTTCAGTCGCCAGCGCGCACCCGAAACTCATACAA
>DASYCL010000081.1:0-2825 GCA_036500245.1 Polyangiaceae bacterium
ATCCACGTGCCGCGCGTGGCGAGCGCGCCGTCACCGAGGGCCGTCGCGAGTGCCGCGAGTGTGCGGCGCGCGGCAGCGATCGAAAGCCACGCCGCGTCGTCGTCAACGAGCGTGGGCTGCACACCGACGGTGGCGAGGAGCGCGCGGACCGCGCTGTCTCCGCGCTCGTCGCGTAGCCGGAGCAGATACGGCTTGAGCAGCGTGATGCGCAGTTCTTCGCGCCCCGCGCCCGTCGGTGGAAGCGTGCGCTTGGTGCGAACCGGTTTCACGGAACCGCTCAAGGTCGCCTCAGCTGCGAAATCGATGGCCATTGCCCCATGACGCTCAGGAATCTTAACACCCAGCCTTTATTGCCGCCGGTCGTGCCGGCACTCTCGCCAAGGTAACGGCAAGACCCGTCGTGTGCTGAAGCCCCGCAGCCCAGATCGCTCGATTGCCCGCGCGCCTGCGCAGTGTTGCTGTCTGGCGCGGCCATGGGGCCGCTGGGCGCCGCCGTTGCGCCGGGCAGAAGCGCATTTTGCTGAACGGGCGCGGAGCTTTACCTCTGCTGTGTCTTGGCACAATGTTGTGACTTCGCTTGCGTATTGGTGCGGGTACGCTCGGGCGCGAAGGAAAAAAGATCATGCAACTCGGAATGGTAGGTCTCGGTCGGATGGGCGCAAACATGGTCCGACGCCTGATGGACAAAGGGCATCAATGCGTCGTCTATGACGTGTTCCCGGACAGCGTCAGCAAACTCGTCGCCGAGGGCGCCACAGGCTCGAGCACACTGGCGGATTTCGTGCAGAAGCTGACGAAGCCGCGCGCCGTCTGGCTCATGGTGCCCGCGGCCCACGTGGATTCAACGATCGCGCAGCTCGGTTCGCTGCTCGAGCCGGGGGACATCGTCATCGATGGCGGTAATTCACATTATCAAGACGACATTCGGCGCGCCAAAGAGCTCGCGCCCAAGGAGCTTCACTACGTCGATGTCGGAACGAGTGGCGGCGTGTGGGGTCGCGAGCGCGGTTACTGCCAGATGATCGGCGGAGAAAAACCCGTGGTCGAGCGGCTCGACCCGATCTTCGAGGCGCTCGCGCCGCCGGTCGAGTCTGCGCCGCGTACCGAGGGTCGCCCCGAAGGCAAAGGTACCGCCGAGCACGGCTACTTGCACTGTGGCCCGGTCGGCGCCGGTCACTTCGTGAAGATGGTTCACAACGGCATCGAGTACGGGATCATGGCTGCGTACGCCGAGGGCTTGAACATCTTGCACCACGCCAACGCGGGCAAGGCGGTGCGGCAAATCGACGCCGAAACCAGCCCGCTCAAACATCCCGAGCACTACCAATACGACATGGACCTCGGAGAAATCAGCGAGCTCTGGCGGCGTGGCAGCGTGATCAGCTCGTGGCTACTCGACCTCACCGCGGCCGCGTTCGCGAAGAGCCCGGGTCTCGCCGAATACTCGGGCCGCGTCGCGGATTCCGGCGAAGGCCGCTGGACGATTCAAGCCGCGGTCGACGAATCGGTCCCCGCGCACGTGCTCACCGCTGCGGTTTACGATCGCTTCGGCTCGCGCGGCGAAGCCGAGTTCGCGAACAAGATCCTATCGGCGATGCGCTTCGGCTTTGGCGGGCACATTGAGGGAAAGGGCAGCTGAGTCATGAGTGAAGTATATAGCGACGCCTTCGTCCTCTTCGGCGCGACGGGCGATCTCGCGTTCAAGAAAATCTTTCCGGCACTTCATTCGATGATCAAACGCGGCCACAATCCGGGCCTCGTGATCGGCGTGTCACGTGGCGGTTCGAGTTTGGAAAAACTGCGCGTGCGTGCGCGGGAGAGCGTCCAGGAATATGGCGGCGGCGTTGACGAAGCCGCGTTCAAGACGCTGAGCGAAAATTTGCGCTACGTCGACGGCGACTACCGCACACCCGAGTTGTTCGCGAAAATCCGAGAAGCACTGAGCGGCGCGAAGCATCCGCTATTTTACCTGTCGATCCCGCCGAGCGTGTTCCCCGAAGTGGTCGAATTGCTCGGCTCGACCGGCTTCGCGAAGGAATCGCGCGTGGTCGTCGAAAAGCCATTCGGGCGCGATTTGGCAAGCGCGAAAGTCTTGAACGACACACTCCACCGCGTGTTCGGCGAGACCGCGATTTTTCGCATCGATCACTTCCTCGGCAAGGAGCCGGTACAGAATCTCTTGTACTTCCGCTTCGCGAATTCGCTGTTCGAACCGATCTGGAATCGCAACTACGTTGCCAGCATCCAGGTCACGATGGCCGAACAGTTCGGCGTCTCGGGTCGCGGTCGCTTCTACGAAGAAGCCGGCGCGATTCGCGACGTGGTGCAAAATCATTTGCTCGAAGTGGTCGCGTTCCTCGCGATGGAGCCGCCGCCCGCGGGCGATCGCGAAGCCTTGCGCGATGAAAAAACCAAAGTCTTCAAAGCGATTCGCCCGCTCACTCCGGACTACGTCGTGCGCGGTCAATTTCGCGGCTACCGTAGCGAAGAAGGGGTGGCGCGCGATTCGACCGTCGAAACCTTCGCCGCACTGCGCTTGCACATCGATTCGTGGCGTTGGTCCGGCGTGCCGTTTTACGTGCGCACCGGCAAGAATCTGCCGGTCACCGCAACCGAAGTCTTGGTCGAATTCCATCGCCCGCCACACCAAGTCTTCTCCGAGCCGCTCGCTGAACGCGCCAACTACGTGCGCTTCCGGCTCGGACCGGATTTCGCCATCGCGATCGGCGCGCGCGCGAAGCACCCCGGCGAAGCCATGGCCGGCGACAACGTCGAACTCTACCTCTCGAGCCAAACCGCGACCGAAATGGGCGCCTACGAACGCC
>DASYCL010000082.1:0-4377 GCA_036500245.1 Polyangiaceae bacterium
CGGTCTGCTCTCGACCGAGGACGAGGTGACGGGCCTCACGTTCGTGAAAGGGAAGCTCTACGCAATCGCCAACAACACTGGCACCGACGTTCCGCTATTCGAGATCGATCCGACGACCTACAGCGCCACGGACATGACGAAGCCGAGCAAGAACATCAAGACGGTGTTCCGCCTCGACGCGGATGGTGCCGGGACCGTGTTCCCGGAGCTCGACGGCCAAGGCCATTCCCCGCTCTTGAGCGATATCGAGAACGACGGCACGAATCTCATCGTCTCGAGCGCATTGAGCTTCATCTGGAAGATTGGAACCGACGGTTCATACATCGCCACCCTCGCCGGGACTCTCAGCGCGCAAGGAGAAGCAGGCTTCATCGATTTCGAGCCTGGGTTCGATCCGACGATCTCGCACCCTGCCAACATGTGGCAGCTCGAAGTGTCGTCTGAAGCCGCGCCCAACGTGGCCCCCTGGATCGCGCTCGGCGGCAGTTCGCTGTACTGGTCGGGTGGAGTCGGTACGAGCGAATTCGTGGTCAAGTTCGGTTGCCCGTGATGCACTGAACCAACTCTAGCGTCGCGAAGCCCCGGAAATTCTGGTCACGCTGATCAGAAATTTCTGGGGCTTTCGTTTTTCTATCGTTGGCAGGCTGCGGCGCCGCGCGAGCGACCGCGTGCCGCCCCAATACGGCTAGATTTGACAGACTAGTGGATCAGCTCTACGCCCCGTGCGTCATGAGCGAATCCCAAACCGCGGCCCGCGAGATCGGCCCCGACGATCCGGTGCCGGGCGTAAAACACGTGATCCTGGTCATGAGTGGCAAGGGCGGCGTGGGCAAGAGCACGGTCGCCTCAAACCTCGCGCTCGCGCTGTCGCGCATGGGGCACTCGGTCGGGTTGCTCGACGCAGACATCTACGGCCCGAGCATCCCGACCATGTTCGGCATCAGCGGTCAGCCTCAAAGCGACGGTAAGCAGATCCAGCCGCTCGAGCGTTTCGGCGTGAAGCTGATGAGCATTGGGTTCTTGCTCGAAGATCCGAAGTCGGCCGTGGTCTGGCGCGGACCGATGTTGCACGGCGCGCTGCTCCAATTCTTGAAGGACGTGAACTGGGGCACGCTCGATTTCTTGTTGCTCGATTTGCCGCCGGGCACGGGTGACGTGTCGCTCACCCTCGCGCAAAAGGTGCGCACGACCGGCGCCGTGATCGTGACCACGCCGCAAGAAGTCGCGCTGCAAGACGTGTACAAATCCGTCTCAATGGCGCAGAAGGTCGGCATTCCGCTGCTCGGCGTGGTCGAGAACGAGAGTTACTTCGTGTGCGACGGTTGTGAGAAGCGGCACGAACTTTTTGGCAGCGGCGGCGGCCAGCGTGTTGCGGATTTCGCCAAAGCGCCGCTACTCGGTCAGATTCCGTTGCACCCTTCGGTCAGGCAATGGGGTGACGCGGGGACGCCGGTCGTGCAAGCGGCGCCGGCCTCGGAAACCGCGGGCGCTTTCGTCGAAGTGGCTCTGAAACTCGCGGAAATTCTGGGCACGAGCGAACCCGAAGCGGGCTTCGCCATCGATCGCTCGGGCGGCGTAAATCGGCGTTTGCCGATCGCGCGCTGAACGGAGCAGCAGCACCGTCGTATCGGAAACAAAAGCTGCCCCCTTTGCAATCATTGGCAGGGAGCGGCAAGAGAGATATAGGGCTCTCGCCCCTCGCTTCCCCCGCCATGACGTCCACCGAAACCATTTCCAGCGACGCTTCGTCCCAACCCAGCTCCGCCGATACCGCGCGAGAGAGCGACGCGTCGGGGGGCGCGCCGCCGAACGCGGAAGCCGCGGCGGGCGAACCAGCTCGAGCCGAAGCTGCGAGCGAACCGGCCGAAGCCGCGAGCGCCGAAGCCGCGAGCGCCGAAGCCGCGCGTGATGCGACCGGCGAGGCCGGCGCTGAAGAGAGCGAGCACGAAGGCGAAGCCACGGAAGAAGGCGGCGAGGCAGAAGCCGGCGCGGCGCAGCCGAGCGGCGATAAACCGAAGAAGAAGCGTCGTCGTAAAAAGAAGAAGCACCCGGGCGCGGCGGCTGGCGGAGAAGCGCGTGAAGGCGCGCCGCGACCGCAACATCGCGCGAGCGACCGCGCGCCGTTTCACACCGGCGAAGAAGTGTTCGGCAAAGTGACGGCCGTGCTCGAAACGGCGATCATGGTCGATTTGGCGGGCAAGGCGCTCGCAATCTTCGATCGCGGCGAGATGGAAGCGGACGATCTCGTGCCCACGGTCGGCGATCGCTTCGTCGCGCGCGTGCACAATGACGGCCTGCGCGGCGGTCTTGTGGTGCTCACGCGCAAGCCGCTGCGCGAAGAAGAAGCCAAACCGAAGGTCGAACAAGCCGCCAAAGACGGCACTTTGATTTTCGGGCTCATCACCGGTGTGATCAAGGGCGGCGTCGAGGTGGACATCGACGGCCTGCGCGCGTTCGCGCCGGCGAGCGGGATGGATCTGCATCCGGCGAACGCGAACTTCGCGGTCTTGGTCGGCACGCGCATGGACTTCAAAGTCGTGCAGTACGAGAAGGCGGGCCGCGACGTGGTCGTGTCGCGCCGGCCGATGCTCGAAGCCGAAGCGCACGAGCGGCGCAAGCATGCGCTCACGCTCTTGCAAGAAGGCCAAGTGATGAACGGCGTGGTGCGAACCGTCGTCGAGTGGGGCGCGTTCGTCGCGCTGACGGACGCGGAAAATCTCGAGGGTTTGGTGCACGCTTCGGAGGCGAGCCACGACCCGCGCACGCCGCTCGCCGATTTGTTCCGCCCCGGCGATCGGATCGAAGTCAAAATTACGAAGATCGACGAGCGCGGCAAGATTTGGCTCAGCCGCAAGGCCCTGATCGAAGATCCGTGGGCGCTGGCCAAGCAGAAGTACGCCCAAGGCTCGGTGCACAAGGGCAAGGTCGTGCGGCTGGAGAAGTTCGGCGTGTTCGTCGAGCTCGAACCGGGCGTCGAAGGTTTGATTCACGTTTCGGATTTGTCACTCGAACGCATCGAACACCCCGAAGAGTTGCTGAAGCTCGAGCAAGAGCTCGACGTGCTCGTGCATCACTTCGATCCACGCTCGAAGAAGCTCACCTTGCATCCCGCGCCGACCGGCGAACGCGCCAACGAAGCGCCGCAGAAGATCGCGCGCAACGCGCTGGTCAAAGCCGAAGTCGTCAAAGGTGAGGCCACGGGCGTGCTCGTGCGCTTGCTCGGTGTCACCGGGCGCGCTGCGCGCGGCTACATTCCTGGAGCGCAAACCGGCACGCAGCGCGGCACGGATCTGCGTAAAGCCTTCAAGCCGGGCACCGTGCTCGATCTCAAAGTGCTCGACCTCGATCCGCGGAGCGGCGAACCTAAGCTCAGCGTGCGCGGCTACAAAGAAGACGAAGAGCGGCGAGCACACAAAGAATACCGACAAAAACTCAAAGCCGAAGGCGGCTTCGGCACGCTCGGCGATCTGCTCAAAGCACGGCTCGGCGCGACCGAATCGAAGTGATTCGCGTTTGTCGGTGCGCGCCGCTAAGCGCCGATAATTAGCGGCATTTCCCGCAGACCTACACACACCGCTCGCGAGTTCGACGCGCGCGGAGCCAAAGGTTTGTCTCATCGCCGTTGTCGGATAGGGCGGTGTTACTCTATGTTGGTCCGAGGCCGCTTCCCCAAGAGGTTACCGCGCGCGCTAAGATCGCGCAGGCTACGATGTCGAAGCAAACGGATCGACAGCTCGTCGATAAAGCGCGCACCGGTGACGCCGAAGCTTTCGGAGCGCTCATGCGCCGTCATCAGCGGCGGATTTACCGGCTCGCCGTTCACCTCTTGCGTGACTCCGCGGAGGCCGAGGACGTGACGCAGGAGACGTTCGTGCGAGCTTACGGCGCGCTCGATCGCTTCGATGGTCGCAGCGAGGCGTTCACTTGGATCTATCGCATCGCGGTGAATCTGTCGTTGAACACGATTCGCGCGCGTAAATCGGATCGCAAGGGTTTGCCGGCGGACGATCCGCGGCTCGAAGGCGCATTGGTCGAAACGCGCGCGGGCAGCGCGAGTCCACACGGAGCGAGCGAAGATCGCGAGCTCGGTCGCGCGCTGTGCGAAGGCATCGACTCACTGAGCGACACGCTGCGCACGACCCTGATCCTGGTCAGCGTGGACGGCTTGAGTCACGCCGAAGCCGGCGAAGTGCTCGGTTGCCCTGAAGGCACCGTGGCTTGGCGCGTGCACGAAGCGCGGAAGAAACTCAAATCGTTTTTGGTCGAGCGCGGCTTCGTGAAGGGTGAAGAAGGTGCCGCGTGAGTGAGCGCCGTTCGTCTGCGGATCTCGGCGCGCCGGCAGAGGCCGCGCTGGGCGCGTTTCCCTTCGCCGAACGC
>DASYCL010000083.1:0-3359 GCA_036500245.1 Polyangiaceae bacterium
CGGCGGAGCGCTCGCGGTCATCGTGCTGCTCGTGCTCGCGGTGGGCGCGGCCGGCGCGTATTTTGGCGGCGTGATTCCGCATCACTAGAAAGCATCCCGGTGCGGGATGCTTTCTAGTTTTGGCTTTTTTGTTCTTGCGGAGTTCCTTCGCAGACCGCGACGCGACCTTCGCGCCGGTAGGAAAGCATGCGCCGGGTCCGCCGGGTCCCATTGGGCTCAGGCCTACAGTTCCGTTCCGTGATCCGCTGATCCGAAACTGAAATGCCGTTTAGCGGGGCGTTGCCCCTGCTGCCCCAAGAGGGTGCTCGGGTAAAGGTTGAGATGTCATGAGCAGGCATTGCTCATGCTGCCCCAGGAGCGTGCTCGTGGACGTTGAGAGGTGATGAACGTTCAGCGAGCGAGCTCACCCACGTGTTTGAGCCGTCAGGACGGCTCGGCCTCTTGGCTCTCGTCATCGTCGTCGTCGTCGTCATCGTCGTCGTCGAATTCTTCGACCTCGAGCGATTGCGACGGCTTGTAGACTTCACCGCGCGCCTCGGCTGCCTTTTGCGCTTCGCGTTGCTGCGCGGCGAGCCGCTGAAATACGATTGGCTTGGGTGCCACGAGCAGCGCCATCGTGCGCGCTTCCATGGCCGGGCGCTGCTCGATGTTGGCGATGTCTTCGACCTTGGAGACGATCAGCTCGAGCTGCATTTGGGCGCGCTCGGGGTGCATGATTTCGCGGCCGCGAAAGCGGCAGGTGATCTTGACCTTGTTGCCGGCCTCGATGAAACGGCGAATCGCGCGCACCTTCACGTCGACGTCGTGGTCGTCCGTCTTCGGACGGATCTTGATCTCCTTGACCTCGACCACCGTCTGCTTGCGCTTGGCGTCGCGCTGCTTCTTCTTCTCTTCGTACTTGTACTTGCCGAAATCCAAGATCTTGCAGACCGGCGGGCTGCTCTTCGGATTGACCTCCACCAAGTCGAGCCCGACTTCCCTGGCTCGGCGCAGCGCCTGATCCGTGGTCAGCACCCCGAGGTTCGACCCGTCCTCCGCCACCACGCGCACTTCCGGCACGCGGATGCGGTGATTGATGCGAATTTGGGGGCCGCGCGGCTCCCGGCTGAAACGCCGTCCTCCACCTAAAGCCATGTAACGTTCACTTTCTCTCTGTCCTTCCGTTGATTGCTTTCGATAGCTGGTTGGTTATCGCAAAATCTCAGACGCCGACGCGGGCCAGCCGTGGCGGACGCGCTTCAGCGAGAAGGCGCTCGGCGAATGCCGACACGCTCATCGCCGGCAGGTCGCCCTCTTCACGGGAGCGCGCGGTGACCTGGCCCGCTTGCATCTCGTTGTCGCCGATCACGGCGATGTACGGCTGTCGCATCATGCGCGCGTTTCGGATCTTCGCGCCGAGCTTGTCCGAGCTCACGTCGAGCGCGACGCGCAGGCCGCGAGCGACGAGATCGGCTTGCACCTTGCGGGCGTACTCTTCTTGCTTCTCGCTCACGGTGACCAAAATCGCTTGGTCCGGCGAGAGCCAGACCGGGAACTTTCCCGCCACGTGCTCCAGGTAGATTCCGTAGAAGCGCTCCACTGAGCCGAGGATCGCGCGATGCAGCATCACCGGGCGGTGCGCCGCGCCGTCCGCGCCGACGTAGTCGAGCCCGAAGCGCTCCGGGAGGGCGTAGTCGAGCTGAATCGTGCCGAGCTGCCAGTCGCGCTTGAGCGCGTCGACCACGTGGAACTCGAGCTTCGGCCCGTAAAACGCGCCTTCACCCGGCAGCGTCTCGAACTCGATCTTGGAGTCGCGCAGCGCCTTCACGAGCACGCCCTCGGCGCGATCCCACAGCGCGTCGTCGCCGATGCGCTTTTCGGGACGCAGCGCGAGCTTCACGCGTACGTCCTTGAAATCGAAGGCTTGGTACACCTCGAACAACAGCCGATTGAAGGCCAGGATCTCCTGGTCGAGCTGCTCATCGGCGCAGAAAATGTGCGCGTCGTCTTGGCAGAAGCTGCGCACGCGCGCGAGGCCGTGCACGACGCCTGCGCGCTCGTGACGGTGAAGGCGCCCGAAGTCCGCCACGCGCCAGGGCAACTCGCGGTAGCTCCGTCGCCGGTGACCGAAGATCAAGCAGTGACTCGGGCAGTTCATGGGCTTCGAACAGGCGTGCTCTAGCGCGCTGCGCTTTTCGGCCTCGAGCAGGCTCGGCTCCTTGCCCTCGTTCGGCGCGAAGGCCTGGTCGATGCGCTCCTCGGTGGTGGCGAAGAACATGTTCTCGCGATAGTTCGCCAAGTGACCGCTGGTCTCGAACAAGCGATTGTCGAAGATCTGCGGCGTTATCACTTCTTCGTAGCCGTACTCGACGTACAGGCCGCGGATGTAGTCGATTAGCCTCTGATACACGCCCGCGCCGCGCGGCAAGAAGAACGGCATGGCCGGCGCGTACTCGTGGAACATGAAGAGCTCGAGCTCTTTGCCGAGCTTGCGGTGATCGCGCGCGCGCGCTTCCTCGAGCAGCTTCAAATGCTCGTCGAGCTCCGCCTGCGTGGAAAACGCAGTGCCATACACGCGTTGCAGCATCGGCTTGTGCTCGTCGCCGCGCCAATACGCGCCGGCCACGCTGGTGAGCTTCACCGCGCCGATGAAGCCGGTGTTCGGTACGTGCGGCCCTTCGCACAGATCGACCCAGGCGCCCTCCGGTCGATCCGGACTGCCGTGGCGATAGAGCGAGATCGCCTCGTCCCCCGGGATCGAATCCAAGATCTCGAGCTTGAAGTGCTCGCCCATTTTTTCGAACAGCGCGTGCGCCTCGGCGCGGCTCACTTCCTGTCGAAAAAACGGCTTTCGCTCCTTGATGATCCGCCGCATCTCTTTTTCGATCGCGAGCAGATCCTTGTCCGTGAAGGCGCCCTCTTTGCGCGCGAAGTCGTAGTAGAAGCCCGCGTCGATCGCGGGACCGATCGTCACTTGGGTGCCCGGAAACAGGCGCTGCACCGCGTCCGCCATCACGTGCGCGGCGGAGTGGCGGATCACTTGCAGCGCGGCGGGCTCGCTGGCCTTGATCGGCTTGAGCACGGCGTCCGCGGCGACCGGCGAATGCAAGTCGACGACTTCACCGTCGACCTCCACGGCGACGATGTCCTTGGCGAGCTCTCCACGTTGCTTGAGCAGCTCGCCTGGCGTTGTGCGCTCAGGCTGCGACATGCAGGTTCATGCCGTCAGCGCCGTGCGTGCCGTGAGGCACCGCGCACTGCGCGAATCGTTGCGCGTATTTGTAGGCGCGATTTGGGATTGAACCAACGACCCCTACCGTGTCAAGGTAGTGCTCTACCGCTGAGCTACGCGCCTGTGCGACGAAGCCGGCTCCGTCTGC
>DASYCL010000084.1:0-3048 GCA_036500245.1 Polyangiaceae bacterium
TCGTTTTCGCGACGTACTGCTCGCGGACGATGACGCGCGCTTCGTGCTCACCCCCGCATTGTTCGACCCGTGCCTGCATCTTTACCCGATGAAGGCGTGGCAGGAGTTCGAGCAGAAGGTGTCGGAGTTGCCGAGCCTCGATCCGAACGCGGTGCGCTTTCGCCGCATGTACGTCTCGGCAGCCGTCGAGTGCGAGCTCGACAAAGCCGGTCGCGTGCTGGTGCCGCCGCACCTGCGCGAACGCGCCGAGCTCGACAAGAGTGAAGCGCTTTGGGCCGGCATGGGTCGGATCCTGGAATTGTGGTCGCGCGCGCGGTGGGACGCGGCGCTCACGATGTCGCCCGGCGAGATGGACAGCTTCAGGCTCGCCATGGAGCAGATCAAGATATGACGATGGCCGCGATCGATTTCGAAGCAGAGCCCGTATTTTCCCACGTCTCCGTGATGCTGGGCGAGGTGCTCGCCGCGCTCGAGCCCGCGCGCGGCGGCGTCTTCGTCGACGCGACGGCGGGTGGCGCGGGGCACTCGGCGGCGCTGCTCGCCGCGTCGCCGAACGTGCGCTTGATCGCTTGCGATCGCGATCCGCTCGCGGTTCGAACGGCGCGTTCACGGCTCGCGCAATACGGCGAGCGCGCGCTCGTGCTGCACGCTTCGTTCGATCAAATTCCGGAGCGGCTCGCCGAGGCCGGCATCACGCAGATCGATGGCTTGCTCGCCGATCTCGGCTTGAGCTCGCAGCAGCTCGCCGATGCCGAGCGCGGCATGAGCTTCCGCTCGAGCGGTCCGCTCGACATGCGCATGGATCCGACGCGCGGCGAAACCGCGCTCGAGTTGATCGAACGGTTGTCGCAAGACGAGCTCGCGAACGTGATCTACGAGCTCGGCGAAGAGCGTCGCTCGCGCCGCGTCGCGCGTTGCATCAAGCAAGCACTCGCTGCCGGTGAATTGCGCGACACGCTCGAGCTGCGTCGCGCGGTCGTGCGCGCGGTCGGCCCGCGCCGTCTGGGCGGCGTCGATCCGGCGACGAAGACGTTTCAGGCTCTGCGCATCGCCGTCAACGGCGAACTCGACCAATTGAGCGCGCTGCTCGACTTCGCAAAGACGATCCTCGCTCCCGGCGGCATCGCGGCGATCATCAGCTTCCACTCGCTCGAGGATCGCTTGGTGAAGCGCGCGTTTCTGGATCGCGCGGCCTGGCAGCGCCTGGAGAAAAAGCCTGTTTTGGCCGGGGAACACGAGCTTTCGGAAAATCCGCGCGCGCGCAGTGCGAAGCTCCGCGCCGCGCGCCGTATCGACGGCGAGCCGAGCAGCGGTCCGATGCGCGACTCGGAGCCGCCGAGCGATCCCGAACCGGTGAGCGATTGGGACGAGGACGCGCAATGAGGGGCGAGCGCGTGTTCTTGATCTTGTGGACGATGGCGGTCGTCGCCGCGACGTCGGCGTTCATTTTGCGTCTGGCATTGCGCGTGAAGTCGGTCGAGCTCGGCTATGAACTCGGCCGCGCGCACGCTCGGGTCGAGCGCCTCCGCGAAGTGAAGCACGTGCTCGAACTCGAGCTTTCGAGCCACAAGACGCCGGAGCGCGTCGATTTCGTCGCCCGCACGCTGCTCGGCATGAGCGAGCCGACGCCGGATCGCATCCTATCAGCGGGCAAAAGACCGGACGACGACCCGCAAAAACCGCAGATCCAGGAGGAGCCGTGAACGTGCGCACGAACAAGCCCGCGCCGCTCGCCGCCGCGGCGCCGGCGAACGACGAAAAGCGTCGTTACTGGGTGCGGATGCGGATGGGGATGCTGTGCGGCTTGCTCGCGCTCGGACTCGGCTTGGTCGTGTCTGCCGGGTACGACTTGATGATCGGCGACGGCGCCGCGTGGCGCGAGCTCGCTGAGAGTCAACGTCAGCGGCGCCTGCACGTCGCGCCGAAGCGCGGTGGGGTCTACGATCGCAACGGCAGCGCGCTCGCCGTCAGCGTCGAAGTGCCGAGCGTGAGTATGGATGCGGTCGAGCTCTTGCGCGGCGTGCCGTCGCAACAAGTGCCGGTCGTCGCACGTGACGCGGCGAATCGCATCGCCGCGGTGCTCGGCATCGACGCGGCGCAGGTCGAACGCCGCATTTTGGCAAAGAAGCGCTTCGCTTGGCTGAAGCGACAAATCTCGGCGGACGAAGCCGACAAGATCCGCGCGCTCTCCGAAGACGCGCTCGGCGACAAGAAGATCCGCGGTTTGGTCGTGGAGGGCGAGGGGCGCCGCTACTACCCGCGGCGTGAGCTCGCCGGACCCTTGCTCGGCTTCGTCGCGCCCGACGGCGAAGGCAAGGACGGCCTCGAATACGCGCTGAACGACGATTTAAAGGGCAACGCCGAGCAGCTCAAAGGTCTCCGCGATCGCTCCGGTCGGCTCTTGTTCTCGGACGGCATCGAAGACGATCGCGCGTTCGCTGGCCACAACGTTTACCTCACGATCGACCAAGGCATTCAGTACACCGCGGAGCACGAGCTCCAAGCGGCGGCGCGCACGTTCGAAGCAGCGGGCGGCTCGGTCGTGGTCGTGAATCCGTACACCGGCGAAATCCTCGCGCTCGCGAGCTACCCCGATTTCAACCCCAACGACTATACCGAGAGCCAACCCGAAGAGCGCCGCAATCGCGCGATCAGCGACTCGTTCGAGCCCGGCTCGAGCATGAAGATGTTTACGGTCGCGGCAGGCCTCGCGGACAGCGTGATCACGCCGACGCAAAAGCTCTACTGCGAAAAAGGCGTGATGCAGATCGACAACGTGACGATCCGCGACACGCATCCGTCCGAGTGGCTCACGATTACACAAGTGCTCGCGCTGTCGTCGAACATTTGCGCAGCCAAAATCGGCCTCGGTATGGGCGAATCGAAGCTGTACGAGGCGCTCCGTCGCTTTGGCTTCGGTCAGGAATCGGGTTTGCCGTTTCCGGGTGAATCGCCGGGCACGTTGCGCCCGCGCTCGCGCCCCTGGGTGCAAGTCGAAACGGCGTCGGCTGCGTTCGGGCAGGGCATTGGCGTGACGAACGTTCAGAT
>DASYCL010000085.1:0-7844 GCA_036500245.1 Polyangiaceae bacterium
CGCGCTCGCTGGCCCACAAACTTTCGATCGCGGCGATCACGTGCGATTCGTCGATCTCGAGCATAGCCGCTGCGCGCTCGGCGATGAGCTCGCGCGGGATCACCACGTGCCCTTGCTCGGCGAGCACACCGAGCTCGTGCATCACACCGGCTTGCGCGCGCTCCGGATGGTCGCCCGAGATGCCCAGCGAACGCGCGATTCGATCCGCCGTCTTGAAACCCACGCCGCGCACGTCGAGCGCCAAGCGATACGGCGAACGCTGCACGACACTGGCCGCGCGCTCGCCATATTGCTTGAAGATGCGCACGGCCAGCGCGGGCGACGCGCCGTGCGCTTGAAGCAGCATCATGATGTTACTGATCGCGCGCTGCGACGCCCAAGTCTTTTTGATCTCTTCGATCCGCCGCGCACCGATGCCCGCGACTTCGCCGAGCCGCTCCGGGTGTTCGTCGAGCACCGACAAGCTCTCGAGCCCGAACGTCCCGACGATGCGTTTCGCAAAACCCGGACCGATTCCGGGAATCACACCCGAACCCAAATATTTTTCGAGGCCCGCGAGCGTGCTCGGCGCGATCGGTACCAGTGTCTCGACTCGAAACTGCTCGCCGCGTTTGGGATCCACCACGAAATCCCCGGTAACACGCACGCGCGTACCCGGTCCGACCGCGGTGAACGTGCCCACGACCGGCACTGAGCCGCGCCGCGCGCCCGCGCCTTCTACGGACCCGAGGCGGATCACCCGAAAGCTCGTCGCCTCGTTTTCGTAGGTGACGCGCTCCACTTCGCCCGTGAGCGTCGTCGGCACACTCCGGACCTTAGCGTTTTTTGCTTCGCTCCGCCCTCTTGCGCGGCTTTCTCGGGCAGGCTACCTGGGTTTGCTTTACATGTCGCAACTCGGCTCTCGGCTCCACGCGCGCTGCGCTTGTTCCAGCGCGGGCTCCCCCTTCGCCCTGGCTGGTACGGAACGCCAATACGAGCGCTCGCGCCCGTTTTCGATCCCGCATTTATTTTTGGATTTGGCCTTGGATTTTGCAACCAAGTCCGTCGAGGGCACGGCCGTGCTCGACTTCGAACGAGTCGCGCAGGAAGCCGACGAGCTCGAGCTCGACGCGGTCGGCTTCACGGTCGAAAGCGTGCGCGTGCACGGCGGCAAAGGCTTCGATGACGCCGACTTCAGCTACGACGGGGACCGCATCGTCGTGCGCGGTCTCGCCGGGATGAAAGCCGGCAAAGTCGAAGTGCGTTATCACGCGACTCCGCGGCGCGGCATTTATTTCCTTGCGCCGGACGCAGAGGTCAAAGATCGACCGCGCCAAGTTTGGACGCAGTGCCAAGACGAAGACGCGCGCCACTTCATCCCCTGCCACGACAAGCCGCACGTCAAAATGACGACTGAGCTCCGCGTCAGCGTGCCGAAGGGCCTCGTCGCGCTGTCCAACGGGGAATTGATCGAGAGCGAAAAACCAGCCGGGAAAAAGCCGTGGACCTATCACTTCCGGCTCGACAAGCCGCACCCGAGCTACCTGCTCACGCTCGTCGCAGGCGACTTCGCGATCATCGACGATCGCGACGCGATCACGGGCGGCCCGGAAAAAGTCCCGGTTCGCTACTACGTCCCGCCCGCGCGCAAAAAAGACACGCTCCGCAGCTTCGGTGAAACGCCACGCATGATCGAGTTGTTCTCGCGGCTGACGGGCGTACCCTTTCCGTGGCAGCGCTACTCACAGATCGTCGTGAGCGACTTCATCTTCGGCGGCATGGAAAACACGACGGCAACCACGATGTACGAGCATGTGCTGCTCGACGAACGCGCCGCGCTGGACATCACTTCGACCGATCTCGTCGCCCACGAGCTGGCGCACCAATGGTTCGGGGATTTCGTGACTTGCCGCGATTGGTCGCACGCCTGGCTCAACGAAGGCTTTGCGACGTACTTCGAGCACGTCGAACGCGAAGACCGCCTCGGCCGCGACGAATACGATTTTGGCGTATCGAGCGACAACGACACTTATTTGCACGAAGCGAATGCTCGCTACGCGCGTCCGATCGTGTGCCGGGACTATTCGGAGCCGATCGATCTGTTCGATCGCCATTTGTATGAAAAGGGCTGTCTCGTTTTGCACATGCTCCGGCGCGAGCTCGGGGAAGAGGCGTTTTGGGCCGGCATTCGCGAGCACCTGACGAGTCACGCTTACGGCATCGTGGAAACCAATGATTTGCAGCGCGCGCTCGAAAAGGTCTCGGGCCGCTCGCTCGAGCGCTTCTTCGATTGTTGGGTGTATCGGCCCGGTCACCCCGATCTCAAAGTCAAAGTGAGCTGGGACGATGGACTATTGTCGATCAGCGCCAAGCAAGCGCAGAAGCTCGGCGACACTGCGCTCTTTCATTTCGAGCTCGAAGTCGAAGTCGGCATGCGCTCGGGCGAAACCTCGCGCTATACAAAGCCGATTACGCTCGCGAGCGACGTGCTCGTGATTCAGCTGCCGGAGCGGCCAGCGTTCGTCGCCTTCGATCCCGAACTGCGCGTGGTCGGCGAATTGAGCTTCGAGGCGCCGAGCGACATGCTGCGCACACAATTGACCCAAGCGACGCGCGCCATTTCGCGCGTTCGCGCGGCGGACGCGCTCTCGCGTCGCGATGACCCCCCGACGATCGCGGCGCTACGCGCGGCGATCGAAAACGAGAAAGAGGCTTGGATGGTGCGCGCCGAGGCAGCGCGCGCGCTCGGCAAGATTCGTTCGGAAGAGGCGTTCGCGGCGCTCGTAAAAAATGCCGGCACCGAGCAACCGAAAGTGCGTCGCGCGGTCGCCGCAGCGCTCGGCAATTTCCGCACGCCCGAGGCGGCCAAAGCGCTGGAAAAGCGCGCCAAGAGCGATCCGAGCTACTTGGTCGAAGCGGAGTCGGTACGCGCGCTGGGCCGCACGCGCCAACCCGAAGCCTTGAAAGTGATCGTGCCACTGCTCGATCGCTCGTCCTGGGCGGATGTCGCGCGAGCCGGCGCGCTCGATGGCTTGGCCGCGCTGCGCGATGAAAAGGCATTACCGGAAGTACTCGAGCGCACGCGCTACGGCATTCCGACGCGCGGTCGTCGCGCCGCGATCGCCGCGCTGCCGCAGCTCTCGGACAGCCGCAAAGTGCGCGAACACTTGGAAGACTTGCTCGAAGACAAAGATCCTCACTTGAAGATCGATGTCGTGGTCGCGCTGCAAAATTTGGCCGATCCCAAAGCGCGCGGCGCGTTGCATCGCGCGAAAGAGCGTGAACTCGACGGCCGCGTCGTGCGTCGCTTGCGCGAAGCCCTGCGCGACATGACCGAAGGCCATCAAACTGCGGAACGCAAACGCTTGAGCGATGAGCTCGAGAGCGTGAGGACCGAACTCTCGGAGCTCAAAGCGCGGCTCTCCAAAGTGGAAGCCGCAAAAACGAACCCGGGCCACCCGAGCAAAGAGAAGCCGGCGCGGGCGTCGAAATCGAAGAAAACCGCAAAAAAATCAGGCAAACGTGCGAGAAAGGCGCGTGCGTGACCGACGCGACACCGGAGCTCGTGCGCCTCGAGCACCGCGGGGCAATCGCGATCGTCACGATCGATCGACCCGCGCGCATGAACGCGCTTTCGCGCGCCACAGTCGAGCGTATCGGAGCGATCGGACGCGAGCTTGCGGCCGATTCGAGTGTGCGCGCGTGCGTACTCACCGGCGCGGGCGAAAAAGCCTTTTGCGCGGGTGCCGACTTGAAAGAGCGACAAGGCATGACGCGCGAACAAGTCCGCGAAATGCTCGGCCTCTACCAAAGCGAACTCGGCTGGCTCGCGGCGAGCGATTTTCCAACGGTCGCCGCGATCAACGGCGCGGCGCTCGGCGGTGGACTCGAGCTCGCGCTCACTTGCGATCTCCGAAGCGCGACCGAATCAGCCGTACTCGGCTTGCCGGAGACGAGCCTCGCGATCATTCCCGGCGCTGGCGGCACGCAGCGCTTGCCGCGCTTGATCGGCGAAGCGCGCGCGCTCGATTTGATTTTGACGGGCCGGCGCATTGGCGCACAGGAAGCCTTGAATTGGGGCCTTTTGAACCTACTCGTGCCGGCAGCCGAGAACACGCTCGATGCAACGCTCAAGTGGCTCGAACCGCTCGCCCATGGCGCGCCAATCGCGCAGCGCGCCGCGCTGCAAGCCGTACGCGCCGGGTCGCGCTTGCCGCTCGATCAAGGGCTCGTATTCGAGCGCGATCAATACGAGCGCTGTTTGCAGAGCAGCGATCGCGAGGAAGCGCTGACTGCGTTTGCGGAAAAGCGGAAGCCGGAATTCCGCGGGCAGTGAGCACCGACCAAACGGCCCGCGAATTCAAAACTTAGTTGCGCTTGCAACTAAGTTTTGGCCGCAGAGAGCCCCGCAGACCTTCGCGCCGCGCTCACTTCCCGGCTGCGGACGCCGGCGGTTCGACGATGGCTTTGGGTTTGCCCTTGTCGACTTGCATGCGCACGTGAAAAAACTGCTTTACGGGACGGCGCACGTCCGTCGTGTCCCCGAGGCCCCAGAGCGCGACTTGCAGATCGAGCGCATCACCGATGGCGAGCGCGCGTACGCCCTTGATCGGCCAAGTGCGACTGAATTTGTTGGGTTTATCGGGGCTCACGGCTTCGTCGCCGTCGCCTGAGCGTTCATCGCCGAAGTGATCGGGTTCAGATTTGCCTTTGCGCATGACCGAGCCCGCAAACGCGAGTGGGCCTGCTTTGGGCTTGGTGAGCGAGTGCGCTTTGCCGTCGTCGGAGCTCGCCTCGACGTTGATCTTTGCGCCCCAGCCGCCGCCGGTCTGTTCGGCCACGGCACTGGCAATGAATTTCACGCCGGCGACCGTGATCTTCAACCCCTCGGGCACGACGACATAGGTGACCTCGCGCGTCGCGTTGGGATCGGGTTCGGATTTCGCCGCAGGCTTCGCTGCGTCGCCGGCGTCGGCATTTTTGGGCGCGGCATCGCTCGCGGGCTTCGCGGATTCCGCCGCCGTTGCGCTCGCGGTTTCGGCGGGCGCGCGCGGAGCGGCGCTCGCGGCGGGCGACGTTTCGGCGGCCGGAGGCGTCTGTGCGCCGCCACACGCGCACCAGGCAACCCCCAAAAAATAAAATGCGCCACGCAAAGACAGTGCGGAAAAGCGAGCTTGCATGGCCTAGAGCTTACTGGTGTTCGCCCGCGCGTGACAATCGCGAGCGCGCGTTGGGCTATGCGCCCGCGCTGGCAAATTCGCGGCGGACATCGCTGAAGAGCTTGGGATCTTCGAGCAAATCGAGCGCGGTGCGCGCCATCGCTTTGGCGGCGACGAGCATCGTTTGCATGCCGCGATCGCTGGCGGCAGAGGCGGCAAAACGATGTTCGTGACAGAGCGACTCGCCTTCGTCGCAAATCGCGAGGTAGGGGTGAATCGACGGCAAATGCAGGCTGAGATCGCCCATGTCAGTCGAGCCCGCGCCGACGCGCGTGTCGGTCTCGCGCGCGTCCCGGCCGAGCGCGGCGAGCGCGGCGCCGAAGCGGCGCGCCATGGTCAAGTTGTTGCGCATCTCGCGATAGCCGGGCTTCTCTTTGAATGACACTTTTACATCCGAAGCCATGGCGGCCGCGCGCGCGCAGCGCAAGACGATTTCTTTCACGCGTTCGAGCTCGGCCGAGTTCGCGGCGCGCAGCGTGAATTCGGAAGCTGCATGCTCGACGATCACGTTCACGGCTTGACCGCCGTCGGTGATGATGCCGTGCACGCGCACGCCGTCACGGAAGTGCACGCGCTGCGAATCGATCAGGCGAAAGGTCTCCATGCAGGCGGTGAGCGCGCTCTTGCCGGCGAAGGGCGCGGCGGCGGCGTGCGCCGGCACACCTTCGTAGGTCATCGCGATGCGCATGCTGCACAGGGCTTGGTGCGCCAAAATATCGCGATCGAACGGGTGGAACATCATCGCTGCGTCGATGCCACGAAAAACTCCGGCTTTCAGCAGCTTGATTTTGCCGCCGCCACCTTCTTCGGCGGGCGTGCCGATGATCTCGACCGAGCCCGAAAAATTGCCGGCTTGCTTGGCAAGTGCCAGAAACGCGCCGACCGCGCTGCCCGCGATCAAGTTGTGCCCACAGGCGTGACCGATCTCCGGCAGCGCGTCGTACTCGGCGAGGATGGCGATCGTCGGTGAGCCCGTGCCGACGCGCGCGCGAAACGCGGTTTCGAGCCCGCCCACACCGCGTTCGACCGACGCGCCGAGCTCTTTCTCGATGCATTCGCCGAGCCACGCGCTCGCTTGTCGTTCCTCGAAGCAGAGTTCGGGATGCGCATGAATGCGGCGTGATAGCGCCGAGAGTTCTACTCCGAGCTCGTCCACGCACGCGTCCAGTGCTTTACGATCGAGCGCCATGCTAAAGAGCATAGCCCAGAGATGAGTCGAGCTGGACAATTCTGGAATACGCCGAAAACTCCCGGGATTGGGACGTTATTGACGATTTTTGGTTTGGGTTTCGGGTGCAACCCGAAGGCGCCAGAAACTACGGGCGAAACCAGCGACGCGTCGCGCATGACGCCGCCCGCTTCGGCCCTGCTCGCGGCGAGTGTAGCGCCTGCAAGCTCGACGCGAGCGGCGGGTTCGCCGTTCGAGCCCGAGAAGATCGATTTCCAAGACGTCGCGATGGGCACGAACGTGCACTTCATCGCGTACAGCAACGCGCAGGCGAACACCCAACAAATCAAAACGGCGATCAGCCAGGCGCTCGCCGAAATGCGGCGCCTCGAGGGCGTCCTCAGCGAGTGGCGAGACGACAGCGAGGTCGGTAAAATCAACGCCAACCCGGATCAGTGGGTCAAGGTGGGGCCGGACACGTTCAACGTGATCGCGCGCTCGCTCGAGGCGAGCAAGCTGTCTCACGGCGCGTTCGACATCACGTTTCAAGCCATGAGCGGCGTTTGGAAATTCGGCAGCGCGGCGGACGCGGTGCCAAAAGTGCCGTCAAAAGCCGAAATCGAGCGGCTCCGCAAGCTCGTCGACTATCGCGTGGTCGAGCTCGATCCAAAAGAACAAACCGTGCGCATCCCGAAGGATCACCAGATCGGACTCGGCGGCATCGCCAAAGGTTACATCGTGGATCGCGCAGCCGACATTTTGAAAAAAGCGAACGTGCATGATTTTTTGGTGCAAGCGGGCGGCGATTTGTACGGCGCGGGTAAGAAGCCGGACGGCTCGCCGTGGGTCACCGGGATCCAAGATCCACGCGGACCACAAGGCGTGTTCTTCGCGAGCATCGAGCTCAGCGATCATGCGTTTTCGACTGCGGGTGACTATGCGCGCTCGTACGTGATCGGAAACCGGCGCTATCACCACATCATCGATCCGCACACCGGGTATCCGGCGACCGCGAGTCGCAGCGTCACTGTTTGGGCGGACGACGCGACCACCGCCGATGCGATCGACGACGCCGTCTTCATCTTGGGTCCCGAAGAAGGCTTGAAGTTGGTCGAAGCCGCGCCGGGCGTCGGCGTCGTGATCGTGGACAAGAACAACAAGGTTTGGGTGAGTCCGCGGCTCGAGGGCAAAGTGCACGTGATGCACCCGCCGACAGACGGGATTTGAGGCTCATCCGTGCTCGGTAGCTGTTCCTCATGCCGTGGAAATGTTTTGAGCCCCGCGCGCGCACAGCGCTCGGCCGCTCGCGCATCGAGCGACGCGACGGGAGTCAGGAGCGTATTTCTGACTTTTCATCACATCTCCGTCTCTTTTCGCGCCGGAGCGCGCACGAGGGGCTTGGGCTCCCTTGCCCGGAAATAAAACAAGGCTACCGATTCGCCGGGCTGATCACGGTTCTCGACAGAGAGGCGGCCACG
>DASYCL010000086.1:0-4303 GCA_036500245.1 Polyangiaceae bacterium
CAGCGCGCGCTTGCCCTACATGCCCGCCGTTTGCGTCGGTGACGACGCGAACAACGTTCGCTACACCGGCTTCATCACTTTCGATCTGAACACGTTGTCCGCGTCAATCACCCGCATCACGAACGCCGCGCTGCTCGCGGACGCAACGACCTACGGCGCGACGAGCTCACTCGGCGCAAGCAAACTCGAGCACGTGGTTTTCGGCGAGCTCGACGCGGGCGCGCTCGCATTGCCGGCGAACAGCGATCTCGGCCCATTTTACCCGAGCGTCGGCGCGCCGAGCGGCAGCTCGCTGCGCCTCGATCTCGACGTCACGAGCAGCATCAGCGCAGATTACGTCGCGGCGAGCGCGTTGAAGCGCAGCCAATTCCGGCTCTCTTTCGCGACCATCGCCGTCAACTCGGCGTGGGATGACGTCGAGATCGCGACGAGCAGCATCGAGCTGTCGCTGAGCTATTTGATCCCCTAGTTACGCCTGTGCGCGATCGAGCCGCGCTTCGGCGGCGCTGACCATTTCGCCGAGCGCCGGATCGACGGGTGCCACCAAAGACACGACCTCTTCCGGCGATGCTCCCGCTTCGATCGCGCTGCGCGCCGCGGCCGAACCGGTCAACAAATCGAACGCCGGCATTGTCGTCTCGAACTCGTATGGCGTGTGCCGGAACGCGAACGCCTCCGGCGCTTGCGCGCGCGCGAGCGCGATCAAGCGCAAGTACGTCGCGACCGGGCGGAACAATTGCGCGTTCGTCACATGCAACATCACGCCGCGGCACGTCTCGCCCGCGTGCTTCTCGAACGTCGGCCGAAACGCAATCGGTCGCACTTGCACGCCGGGCGCGCCGGATGCGACCAAGGCTTCGGCCAGCGCTTCGCCGTCCAAAAACGGCGCACCGACGAGCTGAAATGGCGCCGTCGTGCCGCGGCCTTCGGATAAATTCGTGCCTTCGACCAAACAACCCCCGGGATAAACCAAGGCGGTTTCGAGCGTGGGCATGTTCGGCGACGGCATCATGAACGGCCGTCCCCAAGCCTCTGCCGTGCGATAGCGCTCCCAACCGACGAGTGGCACGACCGAAAGCGCGCCTTCCGCGCCCAGCGTTTTGCCGTCGCGCTCCAGGAAATGCGCCAGCATTTCGCCGATGCTGAGCGCGTGGCGAATCGGCAGCGACTCGAGACCGACGAACGACAAAAATCCGTCCTGCTGCGGCGCGCCTTCGAGTGTCTTCGGATCGCCGGAGATCGGGTTCGGGCGATCGAGCACGACCGTGTGCACGTTCGCGGCCGCGGCGGCACGCGCGGCGAGCAGCGCAGTCCACACGTACGTGTAGTAACGGCTGCCTACGTCCGCGAGATCGATCAACAATAAATCGATTTCGGCGAGCTGCTCCGGGGTCGGCGTGAGCGCGTCTTTGGTTTTGCCGTACAAGCTGATGACTGGCGTCTGCCCCGCTTGCGCTTCGGAGCTCACGGCTTCTTCGGCTTGCGCAACGGCGTCGAGGCCGTGCTCGGGTGCGAAGACCAAACGCGGGGACGCGCCGAGCTCTTCGAGCACACGGAGCACGTGACGCCCGCGGCGATCGACCGCGGCCGCGTGCGTGAGCACGCCCAAACGACTGCCGCGAAGCTTGCGGCGTAGCGCCGACAGTTGGCCGTTGAACAGTTGATCGACTCCGCAAAGCATAACGATGGTCCTCTCGAATTGCCGAGCGAAGGCGGGTCCGCCCGGGCGTGCGGCCGAGCGACGACTCCAAAGCTGGCTCGGATTCCGTATCAGATTCGCAGGGATGAAGGAACTTCGCCACGCGCGCCGCCGCTATGCAGGAGTTGCAGGATTGAGGCCGTTCGGCTAGCATTTTTTGCACAGTGCGGCGCGTTTTGGTTGTCGATGACGAGGAAAACCTGCGGCTAGTCCTGCGCACGCTGCTCCGGCGCCATGGCTACGAAGTGGAGACCGCAGCGAGCGGAGAGGAGGCGCTCGGCATGGTCGATTCGTTCGGGCCCGATGTCGTGCTGACCGACGTGCGCATGCCCAAAATGGGCGGGCTCGACCTGTTGACGACGCTCAAGGCCAAACGCAACGACGCGACCGTGATCGTGATGAGCGCGTACGGCAACATGGATCTCGCGCTCGAGGCGATGAAGGCCGGCGCGTACGACTACGTGCAGAAGCCATTCAAGCCGGACGAAGTCGTGCTCGCGCTCCGCAAGGCCGAAGAGCGCGAGCTCTTGCGCCGTGAAAATCGTCAGCTACGGGACGAGATTCGGAAAGAGCATCGCTTCGAAGACATCTTGGCCAAGAGCCAGAAGATGCAGGACATCTTCCGCACGATCTCCAAAATCGCCGAATACAAGACGACCGTGCTCGTCGCCGGCGAAAGCGGCGTCGGCAAAGAGCTCGTCGCGCGCGCGATTCATCACCGGAGCAGCCGGCGCGGCGGCCCGTTCGTCGCCGTCAACTGCGGCGCGATCCCGGAAAATCTTTTGGAGAGTGAGCTCTTCGGCCATAAAAAAGGCGCCTTCACCGATGCGGTGCAAGATCGACGAGGCTTGTTCGAAGAAGCCGATGGCGGCTCGTTGTTCTTGGACGAAATCGGTGAATTGCCGCTCGCGCTACAAGTGAAGCTCTTGCGCGTGTTGGAAGACGAAAAGATCCGCCGCGTCGGCGACACGCGCGACCTCAAAGTCGACGTGCGCATCATCACCGCGACGCACCGCGATTTGACGACCGAGGCCAAAGCCGGGCGTTTCCGCGAGGATTTGTTTTATCGCTTGAACGTGCTGCCGATTTTGGTGCCGCCACTGCGCGAGCGGCGCGAAGACATTCCGCTGCTCATCGATCATTTCGTGGCGCGCAACAATGGGCGGCTCGGCACGGCGATTCGCGGGCTCGACACCGAATCGCGCCGTTTGCTCTTCGAATATCCTTGGCCGGGCAACGTGCGCGAGCTCGAAAACACGATCGAACGCGCGATGGTGCTCGCCGAAGGCGATCAGATCGTGGCTCAGGATTTACCCGATCGCTTGCGCGAGGCGCGCGATCCGGTGCAGATGCAGCTCGCGAGCGGCGAGCTGAGCGTCAAAAAGACGATGCGCATCATCGAGGAAATTTTGATTCGCCGCGCGTTGCAAAAGACCAAGGGCAATCGCACGCGCGCCGCGGAAGTGCTCGAAATCAGCCACCGCGCGCTGCTCTACAAAATCAAAGACTATCAAATCACCGATCTCTAACCGCACATCGCCGCTTCGACCTCGGCGATCGTTTTTGGGATTGCGTGCGTGAGCACGTCCGAACCGTCGCCGTCGGGCGTGACGAGCACGTCGTCTTCGATTCGGATGCCGCGCACGTCGGCGAACGCGGCGAGGCGTTTACGATCGAGCGCGTTCTCGAGCTCGCCCACTTCGGCCGGGTTCGCGAGCAGCGCGGGAATTTGATAGAAGCCGGGCTCGATCGTCACGGCCATGCCAGGGCGCAAATCGCGGTCCAGCCGCAAATAGCGGTCGCCCGCGTTTTTGCTGCGCGCGCGTCCGGGAGCGTAGCCGGCGCGGTCACCGAGATCTTCCATGTCGTGCACGTCGAGGCCGAGCAGGTGCCCGATGCCGTGCGGGAAGAACAATGCCGCTGCGCCGCGCGCGTACAAATCGTCGAGATCGCCGTGAAAGATGCCGAGCTCGATCAAACCGCGCAGTAGTTCGCGCCCGCCCGCGCGGTGCACGTCCAAGTAGCGAACTCCAGGTTTCACCGCTCTAATCGCGGCCAATTGCGAGCGCAAAACGACTTCGTACAGTTCGCGCTGCGTGCTCGAAAATTGGCCGCTTGCGGGCCAAACGCGCGTCACGTCCGAAGCCCAACCCTCCGGCGTTTCCGCGCCGACATCGGCGAGCAAGAGGTCGTTTTCCGCGACGATGCCGGCGTGACGCTCGTTGTGCAGCACTTCGCCGTGCGCGGTCACGATCGAATTGTACGAACACGCGCAGCCCGCGGCGACGATCGCGGCTTCCATCGCGGCGCGCGTCGCGAATTCGCGCTGACCGGGCCGTGTCGCGCGCATGCCAGCGCGGTGCGCCGCGTCGGCGACCAGTGCCGCGAAGCGCAGTTGCGCGATCGCGGCTTCGTCGTGCACCAAGCGCAAGTCGATCATTGCCTCGGCGAGCTGGCGATCTTGGCCGTCGAGCTCGGGGCCGGAGCCGTGAATGATGTCTCGACCCACGAGCTCGCTTTGCCAGATCGCGCTTTCCGAATCTTGCGCGGGGAGCGTCGCGACTTCGTCGGTCAGCACGAGTTCGTCGATCGGGCGCACTTCGA
>DASYCL010000087.1:0-6584 GCA_036500245.1 Polyangiaceae bacterium
CGAGACGCGCCGCGACCGTCTGCTCGGCACCGCCACCCGAGGCCACGGTCGTGAACACTGCCGCGTAACAGAAACCCACGTTGGCACCAAAAACCAACGCGTAACCTTCGACGCCACGCGCTGTCGGTTCCACTCCGACCACGAGCTCGGAGTCGAAGCCTACCGGCGCGTTGAACGGTCGCTGCTCGACGATCGAATCAGGGTCTACGCGCGGGATCGCCGGTCGCGCGAGGCGCGCTTGCTGCTCGCACTCACTGCGCTTCACCAAACGACCGGCCCGCCAGGTGCGAATCGCAAAGCTCGACGCGCTCGAGCTCTGCACTGCTTCGAGCCACGTCTGTCCCGGTGTGATTTGCCATGTAGACTTTTCGGGCAGCACGAATTCGATCGGCAAATCGAGTCTGCGAGAGCGCACTCGCTCCGACTTCGTATCACTCGCAGTGCCGGCCTCGGCAGCGTGCGGCGCGGTCGCAACTTTCGGCGGCTTTTGCGCGGGCGCCGGCACGCACGCCGTAGCCAGCAATAAAACGCCGAAAATACGCGGGGAAATCATCTGTCGCGGCGGCACAGTATCGGGCTCGGCGAACGCGGTCGAGCCCTCGCGATTTCTCGAAACAGGTGGCCCCGAGGTCGTGCTATTTCGGGCATCGTCTGCGCTGCCATGTCCCAACGAGGCAAGAAACCGGACAAGAGGTCCGACAGAGCGGAGCACGCGCGACCGCGTCGGCGCGCGCTGCCGTTGCCGGAGGTCGTGCTCGCGCGCCGACCGGGGCCGGCGACGCCGCTGTCCGCTGCAAATCCCGCGGCCCTGCCGTTGGTCGAAGCGCAGGCGGAGAGCGCCGAGCCGGCGGCCCTGCCCGCCAAGCGCGCCGCGCGCATCGTCACGAGCAGCCAAAGACTCGATGACATCGAGCTCGAGCGCCGACATCTGCTCTCGCGTTTGCTCGACAGCGAAGGCCCGAGCGCGATCACGCGAGCCGCTGACGCCTATCGACGCGGTGGCTTCGATTTCCCCGAGGAGCAGCCAGTTCAGCTCAAATTGCTCGAACACACGGACGAGAACGAGGTGTGCACGGCCTTGGGCGTGCTGGCCTCGCTGCTCGATCGGCAAACGCCGATCAAGCTCCCGGTGTTCGAGCAACGGTTGAAGCGGCTCGAAGACAGCGCCGAAAATCCAGAGACTCGCACGCGCGCCGCCGAGTTGCGCCGCGTGCTCCGAACCTGACGCGCGACTTCGAGCCATGGCCAAAGAGTCGAAACTGACTGCGCGCGCCTTCGAACTCAGGCTGAGAAAGCTGCTCAGTGGGCTCGGCAAAGAGCGCGAAAACGAGGCCTGCGTGGCCTGCGAGCGCTGCGTGGCCTGCGACTCGTGCACGTTCTGCAAAGACTCCGAGCAGCTCATTCGCTGTAACTTCTGCGTGCGCTGCGTGCAGTGCTCGGACAGCTTGCATTGTCGCGGCAGTCGCGGCCTCTACAACTGCCAGCACTGCATCGACAGCGAGAATTGTTCGGCGAGCTCATACGTCGTCCGTTCGACCGCGCTCACCAATTGCTCGTACTGCTTCGGCTGTGTCGGGTTGAGTGGCAAAGATTTTCACATCCTGAACGAGCGCTACGAGCGTCGCGACTATTTCGCGCTCACCGAACGCTTGGCTCGCGAGCTCAAACTTTGAGCCATGGCCGACGCGGCGTTCGAAGCATTGTGGAAGAACCTGCTCGATCATTGGGACGACGATCGCGCGCACGGCGGGTTCCTCGAGCATTGCCAAGCGACCGATCAACTCGCTGAAGCCGCGGCTCGCTACCGCGGCATGAAAGGCGATCGCGATCGCGGCCCGGTCGCTGAAAAGAGGCTCGCCGGAGTCGCCATCGTGGCTCTGGCCAAACTCGAAGCCACGCGAACCCGACCGCACCCGTCGCGAGCCCGCACCGGCACTCTGGTCGCCGCAGCAGTCTTTGGAGTCGCCACCGCGCTACTCTTGGCTTACGTGCTTCTGGCTCGGTGAGCCCATGTCAACCCATCAAAAATATTGGGGTTTTAAGATATTGGTTCCCATGCAATACCTACACTGGAATACGCAGAAACCGTCGCACGTTTGCCCGAATGCCTCGCATGGGGCTTTCTCTCGGCACCCGCAAAATCGGGCACGAGGTATACAAGGCCCGCCCAATCGGCGATCGCGCCGCGCCAAGGAGCCAATCATGAAGTACGTCGCAGCAATCCTGTTCCTCTCCTCTGTCGTCGCTGGCTGCGGCTCGGATCAGAAACCACCGCCGCAAGTGCCCACGGCCACCGCAGCGCCGACGGCGGCTCCGCCTCCGCCGCCTCCTGAAAAGGCAGGCGATGTCCCGACTCAGTCGAACATCAACATCTCGGACGAGATTCGCAAGGCTTGCGGCATCACGGACGCCGAAGCCTACTTCGCGTTCGACTCGGCGAACATTCGATCGCAAGACAAGACCGTGCTGAAGAAGCTCGCTGATTGCTTCTCGACGGGGCCGCTCAAAGGTCGCGAGCTCAGACTCGTGGGTCACGCCGATCCGCGTGGCGACGAGGAGTACAACATGGTGCTCGGCGGTCGCCGCGCCGACAACGTGAAGAGCGCAATCGCCGCCGAAGGGCTCAGCGCCGACAAGATCGCGACAACCTCGCGTGGCAAGCTCGACGCCACCGGCACCGACGAAGCGTCGTGGGCCAAGGATCGTCGCGTGGACGTCGTTTTGGGGCACTGAAAGCTCGAGAAAACCCGGGCGCCCGCGCAATGCGGGCGCCCAAGACGGAACGAAGCCGCGCCGATCGAGAATCAAATGCAGTCGACTCTAACCACGCCCGCTTTCGCAGCGCTCGCCACCGATCCCAAAGGGCTCGATTTAGTCGGGTTGGTCGTCAATGCCTCCGGCGTGGTCTGGGCCGTGCTTTTGGTTTTGGGCAGCGCCTCGCTCTTGGTGTGGATGATCTGGTTCTTGAAGACCGCTCAAATCGGGCGGCTCACGAGCACGCATCGCGCGTTCGAAAAAGCCGCCGCCGGCGTCGAACGTTCTTCGGATTTGATCGCGCTCGCAATTCAGCACAAGAGCGCGCCGGGCGCGCGGGTCGTGCTCGAGTTGGCCAAGCGGCACCATCAACGCCACCTCACTTCCGAGCTCTTGCTGGCCGTCGCGCGCCGCGCGATCGCGAGCGAACAGCAACGCACGATGGCGCTGATGCCGACACTGTCGAGCATTGCCTCGGCCGCGCCGTTCATCGGTTTGTTCGGCACCGTCTGGGGCATCATGGAAGCCTTCGTGCGCATCGGTGTCGAGAAGAGCGCATCTTTACCGGTCGTTGCGCCGGCGATCGGTGAAGCGCTGATCGCGACGGCGGTAGGCTTGCTCGCCGCGATTCCGGCCACCATCAGCTTCAACTACGTCGACAAGCGGATCGGCGATTTGCTCGACGAGCTCAACGCATCCGCGGAAGTTTGGGTCGAGACCTTGGTCGCTGATCCGAGCGACGCGGTGCCGCTCACGCGCGGCCGAGGCTGACCATGGCGATGGGTGCCGCTCGCAAAGGCCGTCGCGGCGGCGGGTTTCGCGACATCAACATCACGCCACTCGTCGACGTGATGCTCGTGCTCGTGATCGTGTTCATGGTCACGGCGCCGCTGCTCACCACCGGGCTTCGAATCAACTTGCCCGAGGTTCACGCGGCGCAAACGCCGGTGAAAGATGCGCGCTTACTCGTCACCGTCACGAAGGACGAAAAGGTGCTGTTCGGCGAGGAAGACGTGACATCCCACGTCGATCAAGCGCTGAAAGACAATCCGCGTGTGCAAAAGGAGCGTGAGCTCTACATCCGCGCAGACAAGGACGCACGCTACGGTATCGTCGCGACGGTCGTGGCGGCCGCACGAAACAGCGGTGTCGAGTCCCTCAATCTGCTGGTCGAACCCGAAATCGAACCTGACACCAACGTGCCGGACGACAAAAAGAAGTCCGGCGCAAAGGCGCCGTGAGCCGTGGCAGCGCGTGTATTTCTAGCGGGTGAGTTCGCGCGCGCAGGAATACTCGCGTTCGCGGTCGAAGCTTGTCTTTTCACCCTGTTCTTCGCGGTCGGCCAGAACCGCGCAAAAATCATCGCGCACGAAGCGCCGCCGCCCGAAGAGATCCCGATCGCCGTCAAGCCCGTGCTCGACGACCTTCCGCTGCTCAAGCTCGGCAGCAAGCACGTGAAGATGAAGCTGCCGGACATGTGGACCAAACAAGCTCCGGTGCAACGCTTCGAGGAAAAGAGCGCGCCTTCGCCGAAGGCGGAGAAAACGCCGGAAGCGATCCCGACCACGCCGGTCGCCACCGCGGACGCCGCGGCGCCGCCGCCGGACGCCGCGATCGCGAAAGAAGTCGATCAAAAACTCACTGACGCGGCCGCACCCAAGGAAGAACCGAATGCGCCAAACGAAGGCGCAGCAGACGGCGTAAAGCAAGGCACCGAGACCGATCCGCTCAAGGCGCGAGCGAGCGACCTCTATCGCGCCAAGCTCATCGGCTGGTTCCAAGTTCGCTTTCACCCGCCGACCGGTCTCCCGTGCAGCGTCGTGCACGGGCTCTCGTCGAGTGCCGCAGTGACTGTCGGTCCGGACCGCACGATCACCGGCTACAACATTGGTCGAGCGAGCAACAACGCCGAGTTCGACGCCAAAGTGAAGGCCACGCTCGATTCATTGGTCGGGCAACAGCTTCCACCACCGCCACCGCTCTACCCAGACCTCACCCCGCAAACGACGATCACGCCGACGTTGTCCGGAAAGGAAGCCCCATGCGAGTAGTCGCCGTCACGCTTTCACTGCTGTTATTTGCCGCAAATGCTGCGGCAGACGCGCCCGCTCCGGCGTCCACGTCGTCGGCCGGAAGCCCGAACGAGGTCGCGCTCGGCGAGTTCGTCGTCACGGGCGTTTCCCAAGAGCGCTTGCCGAAGATCGCAGTCTTGCCGTCGCTCTCGCCCGATCTCGAAGACGTGATCGTGCGCGGCGTGGTGCGGCGCGACTTCGAGCTGACTGGTTTGTTCGACGTGATCCCGGACAACAAAGCGCCGCAAGGGCTCTACGGCTTCGAAGACCCTATCGACATCGACGCGTGGCAGAAACTCGGCGCGGAAGCGATCGTCAAAGTCGCCGCGCAGAAGAAGGATCCGACGCACATCTCCGTGCTCGGCATCGCGTATTTCTTGAACGTCGGAAAGCAGCCCGTTTACCAAAAGACCATCGTCGTGAACAAAGGCGACGCGCGCGTCACGGCTCATCGCATCACGGATGCCCTGCTCGGCGCGCTCACAGGCCGCCCTGGAAGTTTTGCGAGCGAGCTCAGCTTTTCTGGAAAATGGGTACAAAATCGGCGCATTTTTCGGATGGACGCCGATGGCAACGGTCTTACGCCGCTGACTGACGCCAATGACACGGCGATCGCGCCGGCCTTCGGCCCACCCGGGCACATTTACTACGCGATCAGTCACAACTACGCGCCGTTCACCTTGATGGACTACACGCAGGGCGCGAGCAAACCGATCCACCTGCCGTTCAAGACTTCGATCTATAGCCTCGCCTTCAATAAGGATCGCACGAAGCTCGCGGTCGCCGTCAGCGAAGACAGCAAGAGCGCGATCTACGTCGGCAACCCGGACGGCAGCGATATGAAGAAAGTGTCGACCAGCGAGCTTGCTACCAAGCCCGCTTGGAGCCCATCGGGAAAGCTCGCTTGGGTCGGCGGAGATCCGAAACAAGGCTCACAGCGGATTTGGATGGACGGCAAACCGGTGTCACCCTCCGGGTTTACCGCCGCGTCGCCGACCTTTTGCGACACCGAAGACGGCGTGCGCCTGATCTACTCGGTCGCCGTCGGCGGCAACCGCCAAGACTTGGTGATCGCGGGCGAAAAAGGCCAAGGCATGGCGCGCCTCACGCAAAATCAAGGCTCCAACAGCTACCCCGCGTGCAGCCCCGATGGTCGCCTCGTCGCGTTCTTCTCGAACCGCAACAAGAGCCCGGGCGTGTGGCTGATGTCGCTGAAGAGCTGGAAGGCGCAGCAGGTCTCGACGCAAGAAGGCGAGTCGCTCGCGTGGGCGGCGCTGCCGCCCGTGCCGGGCGCGCCTTGATTCAGACGAAGAGCGAGCTCAGCGCCATCGGGATTTGAGCGTCACCCTTGATGGTGAGCTTGCCGCTCATCAGGAGCTCGAACGGATTCAGCGCGCCACTTTGCAGCGCCCAAAAAGAATCCGCCGCACACGACACTTCACACTCGGGCGCCGCCAAATTCGGCTCTGCCGAGCCCGGCGTGACGAACACGCGGTGCGTGTGCGCCCCATCGACGACGGCGAAAGCGACCGAGCCCGCCACTCCGCGGATCAGCGCCGCGCGCTCGGCGTCGAGCGTGAGCGCGCGAAACGCGAGCAGCTGGCGCTCGGGTGACAGCGCTTCGCCGGTGAGCCGCTCGGCCCCGGCGAGCACGATCGGCGCAAAGCTCGCTTCGGGAACGGTGATGCAAACGATCGCGTCGCCGGGCGCGCCGGCTTCGACCGCGAGCTTACCTGCCGCCAAGCGGTACGCCCACGC
>DASYCL010000088.1:0-11858 GCA_036500245.1 Polyangiaceae bacterium
CTAGCGGAGAAAAGCGTGGTAGCTCTTTTAGGGTGGTTTTGCCGTTCGCGCCTGAGGAGAGCGCGGCGCGTCGCGCCGTGGGCGAGATTCCGCAAGAGTCGGAGTCTGGGCCGGCGCGCATTCTGATCATCGACGACGAGCCGCTGCTCGGCCAAACGCTGCACTACGCGTTCAAGGGCCGGCACGAAGTCGTGATCTCCACGAGCGGCCGAGAGGCGCTGAGTCGTCTCGAAAAAGATGCGCGCTTCGATCTCGTGCTCTGCGATTTGATGATGCCGGACGTGAGCGGCTCCGCGGTCTACGAAGAGGTGAAGCGCAGCTACCCCGCGCTCGTGCGCTGTTTCGTATTCATGACCGGCGGCGCGTTCACCGAGCGCGCGCGCCAGTTTTTGGCGACGCATCCCGGCATCCAGCTCGAAAAGCCATTCAACATCGACGATATTGAGCGGCTGCTGCGCCAATTCGCGCTCGCGCGGTGACCTAGGGAAATCCTTCGTTTCTATTTCGGGCTTTTGGGGCGCTGCGCGGGCATGGCGTTTGGCCACTTGCGCTTCTGGATGCGCGGCGGGCGCCTGTTCGGTCAGACTTTTGTTGGCGTGTGGCTACTCCCTAGAACCGTGATCAGCCGCGCGAGTCTGGAGCTTTGTTTCATTTCCGAGCATGCGGCTGGGAGCCTTCGCGCGCGCTCCGGCGCGAAAGACGAGAGCGGAGATGTGATGAATGGCCCGTGTTCATTTCTGACTGTTCATCAAATCTCTTCTCCCTCTTTCGCGCCGGGGCGCGCGCGAAGGACTCGCGCTCGCCTGCCCGGAAGTAACACAAAGCAGCAGATTCGCCGGGCTGATCACGGTTTTAGAAAGACGGGCGGCCACGTTAGAACTGACCGAACAGGCGCTCGTCGCGCCGCTCGTGGCGCGAGCGGCCAAACGCTGATTCACGCGCAGGGCCAAAAACGGCGCGAAAGAGATGAGAAGAGAAGGGGGGCGCGTTTAGTGCCGTAGGTCGACTTTGTGTCCGGGGACGGGCGTTTCGCCGAGCAGGACGAACGTGTCGAGGTGCACCTTGTCGATCGTTTTCGCGGACGCAGTCAGATCGTAAGTGAGGCCCCACTCGACGCTCGGGCCCGCGGAGACGAATAGCAGCGTCGATTGCTTGCAGCCTTTGGCGAAGCGCTCGATGTTGTCGTCGGTCATGCTCATGTCCGGCCCGGCCATGCCGTGACCGTGTTTGGTCGCGACGCCGCCCGACAATTTCCAGACCGCGGTGCCGCGATCTTCGAGCACCATCGCGACCGTGCTGCAGTCGGGCGGCGATTTCAGCGACAACTCGGGCGTGAACGGCAGAGTCGACGAATACTCCTGGCGCGTCTCCGTCTTCACGATCACGTGCTTTGCTCCGAGTTTGCCGAGCTCATCGACATAGGTGATCACCCACGGCAATTTCGCGTTGCGATCGACGATCAATGACACGTCTTGCCCATCGACGTAGTTCTCGGCGGGCTTCAAGAGCTTGATCAAATTGTCGTGACCGTCGCGCTGATCGAGCAAGGCGCGCTCGAAGCCGACCTTGGCGCTCAAGGTATCGATCTCGAAGCTCGGCGGGCCCGCGGGCTTCGCGGGCGCCGCGCTCAACGTGGCATCGGCCGTGGGTTTCGCCGATGCCGCCGTGTCGCCCGTCGGCTTCTCTGGTTTGTCCTCACAGCCGACGAGCGCGCACAGACACGACCCAACCATCAATGATGCGTGCAGTGCGCGAAGCTTCATCGCAAATCTCCACAGAAATCTTCGGCGCGCGAGAGCACGACTTGCTCCACGCAAGTGCCCGTGGTGTCGGTCCCGTTGACGTCGCAGATGCCGGACATGCAGTCGGTGTCGGCCATGCACATGTCGGTTGGAACCACGGTCGCGCACGTGCCCGCGGTGCCCGCGGTTTGATCCGCGCCTTGGCAAGCGAGGCCGGGGGCGCATTCGAAATCTCCCGCGCACGATTTGCCTACAGCGCGCAGCGCGATGCAGGAAGTAACGTCTGGATCGCAGTAGTAGCCATCGGTACACGAGGCAGACGGATCGCTGCAGTCCATGCCGGCTGCGACGGGCTTCGGTATGGCGCACGTGCCGGTGCCGCCCTTCATCACGCAGAGCACGTTGTGCACCGTGTCGCAGTCTTCGTCTTTGGCGCAGGCTTGGCCGAGCGCCGCGGGACCTTTGATTAAGTGATTGCACGGGTCGCCGAGGTGACGCACGGTGAGGACTTCGGGACCGTCGAGCTTCGCGTCGGAGTAGGCGGCCTTGACGGCGTCCAAACAGCGGCTCGCTTGCGACGAGCTGTACCCGGCGATCGGTACGAGCCCCTCACAGAATGTTTGTTGCTTGTTCACACAGGCTTGCGTCAGCGCGTCCGTCGTCGTCTCGCCGGAGCAATTGCTTACCACTGTCGAGTTGCAGGCGACTTTGCCCCACGCTTCGCAGAAGTCCGAGACGGTCGCGTACGGGTCGCTTTGGTCTTTCGACGAACAGCCCACCGCGCAAGCCAAGAAACCCAATAAGAACGCGCAAAATTTCATCCGATAGCCCTTCTTTTTCGCACGATACACGACCAGAGCTATACGCCGAAGTCTTTGACGAGCTGCCCTCGCGCGCCCTCGCGAGTAAGCTCCACTCGCTCGATGGCGCGCCTCAGCACCGTTCCCCCGCGGAGCGAAATTCCAACAAGGCTGCAAGCGGTACTGCTGTGGTTGATGGCGTTGATTGCCGTCGTCGTGACTGGCTTCGGGGTGGGCGCGGTTGCGGCGATCCTTGCGGTGCGCGCCGGACTCACGCCGGACCGCGCGCTCGCGTTGATCAGCGATCCGCATTCGTCGCCACTCGTGACGAGTTCGACTTGGATCGCGAGCTCGATCGTGGTCAACGAGCTCGCCGTCGCGGTCACCTTGTTCATTTGGGTCATGCGCAAGCGCCCGCATTGGGGCCACGTGTTCCCACTCGGACAGCCCACGCTGCGCACCGTGTTTGCCGGACTCCTGATCGTGTTCGGCTTCGGGCCCTTAGCGGAGTTTTGCGGCGAGGTTGCGCTGCGATTTCTGCCGCGGGACGTGAACGCCGAGCGGCTCGTGGTCGCCGTCGCGCGGAACGCGACGAGCGAAGGCCTAGTGCTCGTGCTGGTCGCCGCCGCAATTTTGCCCGCGCTGGTCGAAGAGATGATGTTTCGCGGCCTGATCACCCGCGCTTTCGAGAAACGCTCGCACGCAGAAATGGTGCTGATCCCGAGCTTGATGTTCGGCTTGTTCCACCTCGAACCGACGCAGATAGCCGGCACGATCGTGCTCGGTGTGGCGTTCGCGCTGGCGCGCTTGTACTCGGGTTCGCTGGTGCCGCCGATGGTGGCGCACGCGGCCTACAACAGCATGGTGATCTTGGACGTGCGCTTCGCCAGTCGCGTCGGCGATCACGTGCTGCACTTCGGGCGCGTCGGCGCAGGGCTCGGCGTGGCCGCGCTCGGCACGCTCCTGATGGTGAGCTCGCCCGGGAACCTGCTCCCAACGCTACGCCATCGGAGTTAGTAGTCCTCATGGCGCTCACTCGACGGCATTGGCTCGAGCTTGCAGCGCTCGCTCTCGTCGCGTCGCGTCGCGCGCGCGCCGAGACGGGGCTGCTCGGCGTGCGCGAATTGGCCGTGCCCGGCGCCGGAAAATTCGGCAAGAAATGCCTGCTTTTGCGGCCGCGCCGCGCGGCGGAGAACGCCTCATTGCCGCTCTTGGTCTTGTTTCACGGCCTCGGCGAAACCGAAAGCGAGGCGCTCGGCATTCACGCCTGGAACGATCGCTACGGTTTGGGCGAAGCGTACGCGCGGCTCGTCGCGCCGCCCGTGACGCGCACGCTACCGAACAAGCGCTATTTGTCGGACACGCGCCTCAGCGAGATCAACGGCGACCTCGTCGCCGCGCCGCTGCCCGATCTGAACATCGTCTGCCCGTTCACACCGAACCCGTTCAAAATCAATCCGAGCGCGCCGCTACTCGACGCCTACGCCAACTACATCGAGCACGCGCTCTTGCCCGCGGTGCAAGGCGCTGTGCCGACACGCGTGGGCGCCGAACACACGGGCGTGGACGGCGTTTCGCTCGGCGGTTATGTCTCGCTCGAAGTATTTCTACGCAAGCCCGCGCTCTTCGGCACGATCGGCACGATGCAAGGCGCATTCGGCAAGCAGCTCGCCGAAGTCTACGCGCGCAAATGCGCCGCGCTTGGCGGCCTCGGCGAGCAACGTCCGCGCCGCTTCCACGTCACCACGTCGAGCTACGATCCGTTTCGCGAAGCTGCCGAGCTCTTCGCACGGCGCTTGAAAGAGCGCGGCCTCGACGTCACGCTCACTTTGCCGGAAGGCCCGCACGATCAAACCTTCCTGCGCGAAGCCGGCTCGCTCGAGACACTGCTCTTTCAAGCGCGCTCGTTGGCCAAGGATTGATTGGGGGTCGCCTCCGAGGAGCTCGCGTGCGCCAGTTCTCCAATGCGTGGGCTCACTCTGATCGCGCGCGCGTTGCGCCGCACACCCATCTTTTGTCGGCCTTTCGCGGTCGTCGTCCGCGGTGTAAGGTCGAAGCGTGATCGGGAGAGTTGCTCGGCGTGTTCTCGGTAGCGCGGCCGCGGCGGTGGATCGCGCGGCCACGCTCGCAGTCCAAGCGCGCAATGCGCGCCGCCAAGCGTCGATCCCGCCGCCGCTCGGCGTCGATCAGAAAATCACGGTGCTGAGCGGATTCGCCGCGCACTACCCGGAACAACTCGCGGACGACTTCTTCATGCCCGTGCGGCAAATCGCGCCCGTCGCGCGCGCCGCCCCAAACGACTTCGACGTCGCGCACGCGCTCGATCTCTCCTGGCACAGCGATTATCAACCGTTTTTGCGCGAGCTCGACGACCGCTATTTGCGCACCACCCAAAATCACTCGGCGGCGGTTCGGCTGCTCTGCGCGAGCGCGACCGAGAAACGGCCCGTCGCGCTCTTGATCCACGGCTACATGACCGGCCACTATCACGTCGAGCAGCGGGTCTGGCCTGTGCAGCGCTTTCTGCGGAGCGGCTACGACGTCGCATTCTTCACGCTGCCCTTTCACGGTGTGCGGGCCAACCCACTGCGGCGCGGCGCGCCCGAGTTCCCGGGTTCGGATCCACGTTTCACCAACGAAGGCTTCCGCCAGCTGATCGGGGACCTGCAAAACTTCGTGCACTTTCTGAAGTCGCAAGGGCATCCGCAAGTTGGCGTGCTCGGGATGAGTCTCGGTGGCTATACCGCGGCGTTACTCGCGACCGTCGAAGCCGAGCTTTCATTTTGCATTCCGGTGATCCCGCTGGCATCGCTCGCCGATTTCGCGCGCGAGCAAGGCGAGCTCAGCGCGGCGCCCGAAGCCCAAGCTGAAGAGCATGCGCTACTCGAGCGGATTTATCGCGTGATTAGCCCACTCGATCGCCAGCCGCGGATCGCGCCGTCGCGCACGCTGGTCGTCGCGGCGAAGGCGGATCGGATTACGCCGGTCGCGCACGCGCGCAAGTTGGCCGCGCATTTCGGCTCGCCGCTGGTCTCCTGGCACGGCGGACATCTGCTCCAGCTCGGGCGTGACGCTTGCTTCCGGCGCGTCGAGACACTGCTGCGCGAGCTGCGGGAAAAGCCGCGCTAGCGCTCGCGTCTCAGAGCGTGACTTTGGCGCGCGCGCAGCGCGGGCTGTCGAGCACGATCGTCACGCCGCGGTTGCTCGGCACGAGGCTGTTCCACAGCGTCGTGAGATCGCGGTGACCGGTGAACACATCGACGTGATCGCCTTTGACGCGCACGCCGCGATCTTGCGCGATGAAACAGCCGTCGTGAAACGCGCTGCGCGAAGGATCGCGCGGCACGCCGTCGAACTCGGGGATGTAAATCGCGGTGTCGAGCGGCACCACGTCCGTGTCGACGGCGACGGTGAGCAGCGGCGTGATCGCGTGGCCGGTCGCGCCGCGGCCCCAGGGATACGTTTTCGCGTCGAGCTCGTCGAAACAAATGTGTTGCTTGGTGCGCGGGCAGAGCGGCGCGCAGTCGCAATCCCGCTTGGCGAAGCTAACGGTGCTGCCGCTCGAAAGCGTGCCGCTACCCTGCACGCAAACGTCCTCGAAAAACGAGCGCGCGACTTCTTTGATCGTCTTGCAGCGTGCATTTTTGAGCGCGACGGTGTCGCCGCTATAGTCCGATTCGTTCGGCAAGTCGTAGTAGGTGTTGCGGAACGTGCCGAGTACGCGGCCGCCCTCGGCGTTGAACGACGATTTTCCACCGGTCGGCGGCGCGGGTGACGAAGCTGGGCCCGGCGCGGTGACGGGCGCGTCCGGCGCGGCGGGCTGGTGCAGCGCGCGCGAGTGCACATTCGGCGTGCGCTTGCCGCCTTCTTCGTCGAGGCCGGGCACGGTCTCCGCTTTCGGCGGCGGATCGCTCGGCTCCCAAGCACCGGTCGAGAGCGGCTGATTCATCCAAGTACTGCCGCCCGAGGCGGCGCACGACCACGTGCAAGCGGCGAGCAGCAACGGAAGCGCTTTCATCCTGGCACCGATCCGGAACGATTTGCGTGCGCTGGATCGCACTGATCCAGGGCGTTTTGCGTGATTTGTTCGCGCAGAGCCAAGGTGTGATCGATAAAGTGCTGGCGCACGTCGTCCGGCGCGTCGAACTCCGCGAGCGTCTCTTTCAAGATTTGCAGCCGGCGCATGAATTGGCCGCCGGTGATGCGGTGCGCGCGATGCGCGGCTGAAAGCGGCCGACCGCTGTAGATGATCTCGGCGCCCAAATGCTCGGCGGCGAATTCGTATTCTTTGTCTTTGACCCGCGCGCGATCGGCGGCGCGAAACAAATACCCAATCATCACATCCTCGAACATGCGGTCCACGAAGCGATCGACGATCGCGTGCAACTTGGCCTCGCCAAGTGCTTCGAACAGAGACCGCTCGGACATCGCAGGATGTTTACCGCGCTTTCCGCGCGCGGTCACATTTTGCACTTATTTATGGGTTCTGCGCCAGCCGATTGACCCGGCGCCGGGCCAGGAAATTGCTCGGATCGAGCTGCAATGCCTCACGCCATTCGACTTCGGCCGGCCCGGCTTCGCCTTTTTGGAACAACACATCCCCCAAGACGACACGCGCCGCCGGATCGCGCGGCACGACGGACACGGCGCGGTTCGCCCAGCGCAGCGCAGAGGCCGTATCCCCCAAACGGAGGAGCGCGTCCGCGAGGCCGATGCTGGCCGCCGCGTTTTCGGGATCGAGCACGACGGCGCGCCGGAAGAATCGCTCTGCGCGCGCGAAGTCGCGGCGAACGAGGGATGCGCGCGCCTCGCGAGCGCTCGTGAACGACAGCGCCTTGTACTTCGCGTCCGAAGCCTCATCGATTTGCAATGAGAGCAACCAAGCGCGCTTCGCGCCTTCGTAGTCGCCGACACGCGCGAGGCCGTCACCCAGAATGCTTTGCGCGCGCAAGCTTGCGGCGTCTTTTTCGAGCCCTTTTTGTGCCCACTCGACCGACGCTTTGCCGTCGCGCCGGAGCAGCATCAATTGCGCGAGCTCCAGGGGAATGGCGGGATTTTTTTGATCCCAGAGCACGGCCTTGCAGAGCGAACGCTCCGCGCTGTCGACATCGCCGCGCACGAGCGCTTTGTTTGCCTCCTTGATTTGGAGGTAAGCCGAGCCGGGGTACTCACCCGCGCCGACGTTCGCCCCGCCGAACAGCTCGTCGCAGGTCGGCGCGCGCATTCCGGTTTCGTCGATCGGAATGTCTTTGCTTGCGGGCGCCGCGGCAGCTTCAGCTGCGGGCGCAGTCGGCGGCGCGTTCGCCGCGCTCGGAGTCGGGGTCGCGCTGTTCGTCGCGACGACGCTCGCGCGCGGTGGCGGCTCGAGCGCCGGCAACGCGCTCGAGAGCACGGCGCTACTAGTCGAGCTCGCGGCAGCGACGTGCGCGCGGTGCGATTTAGTCAGCGCGCTCAGCGCCGCGACGATGATCAGCCCTTGCAACGCCGCCAGCGCAACCAAGAAAATCGCGGCGGGCCGGCTCACGCCGGTGCGACCGCGGCTCTTCATGACCACGCCTTGTTCCGCGGCCTCCGGCTGCGGCGCGACGGGGGGCAGGCTCGTGCTGATCGGCAATTCGCCGGCGGGTGGTCGCAGGCTCGACGCGGCCGCGCTCGGGATCGAAGGCGCGATCGGCGAAGGCTCCGAGTCGGCCATGTTCAACGCGACGTCGATCGTGGCCATCACGTTGGTTTGCGCGGGCTGATTCACGGGCGCGATGTGAATTCGCCCAGAGCTCAACACCATGAATGCGGACAGCGCGACCGCGCCGTCCCAATGCTGCTCGGGGCCGCTGCGCGAGTCCGCCGTCGCGCCCACGACGAGGCCGTCCGAAATGTCGATGCTGAGCGTGATGCGCGGGTTGTTCACGGTGACGCGCAGCGGTTTCGGGCTCGCCGTGATCGCGCGCAGGCAGCGCGCGGGACCGGTGATTTCGAGGCGCGCGTCGAAGGCCTCGCCGGTTTCGGACCAGGCGTGCAGCGTGCGATCCGCCTCCGAAAGCGCCGCGAGTGCAGTCTCCAGGCGATCGAGCGCGGGCACCGAGAGCGCGTCCGACCAAATCTCTTCCCAGCGCACGACCAAGAGCGATGCCCAGCGCAAGCGCGTGTCGCGACGCATGCGTCGAAGCAGCTCGTAGCCCGCACCCTTCACTTGGGATTCGCCGATCAGCAAAATCTCGGGATCGACTTGGCGCAATTTCGCGAAGCGCAGATCCGACGGCTTCAAGTCTGTGACCACGACTTGCACGCCGCGCGAGCGCAGCTCTTGCGCGACGCTGTCGGCGCGACCCGTGTCGTCATCGGCGAGCGCGACGCGCAAGCCTTTCACGCTAACGCGCTCGGGCTCGTCGCTCGGAGCATCCGGATCGAGCAGCGCAACCGTACCGCTCGCGTGCTCCGCGAATTCGTAATGCAGCGGTTCCGCGTGCACGACGTGCGATTTCACCTGGCGCACGAAATCGTCGATGAACGCCGCGAGCGGGCGCCCGCTGCCGAGCACGAGCCGCACCGCGTCTTCGTCGCCGCCTTTGCCGGTGTGCACGCTCAAAATGCCGGATCTCAGCTCTTTGCTCAGCGCGCCGACGAACTCGCTCAACGTCGCTTCACCGACGACGCCCAGGGACTCGCCGCCGCGCTCGGGAATTTCCCGAGCAAGCTTGGCTACTTGCTCCGCGATTGCGTCGATGCTCGCCGATGGTGGAATGACCGCGGCAGCGCCATGACGAAACGCACGCAAGCGCGCATCGAGCGCGGCATCGTCGTCCAAAATCGCAACAGGAATGACCGAGCTCACGGGTGAGCTCATCAATGTCTCGAGCACGCCGCTACCGCCGTCGCGCGCGGCGGGGCCGACCAAGAGCACCAGATCCGGCGCCGCAGCGATCACCGTCTCGGCGACCGCTTCAGCCGTCGTGGTCTCGACGTAGACGCGGTGACGAGCGAGCGCTGCGCGCAGCGCCGGCTCGAACGCGCTGTCCGCGCCGACGAGCAGGATCGTCGGTTCGAGCGAGCCCGCTCCCGACGCCGCGCGTTTCGGCACGGGTCGCACGCTCGGCCGCACGGGCTTCTTCGGCGGTACCAACCGCGGAATGAAGCCCGCGGCCGCTGGACGCGCCGACGAGCGATCGTTCATTCGGTACTATCATCCCCCACTCGCGAGCGAGCGACTAGGGTTGTGTTCCGCAAGTTTTGGGTCGGGGCCCCGCTGAATTCATTTCAGCAGGGCGGGAGCTGCGCTCCCGATGTTAAGTGGAGACTAGCGCCAAAAGTTCGCGATGAATTCGACGGTTCGATGCGAGGATGTGTCCGACCGACAAGTCGGGCGGCGTACCATCGAGTGCGCTGAGCTCGCCTCCTGCGGCTAAAACCAGCGCGGATCCCGCCATCACGTCCCATGCGTTCAGGCGGCGCTCCCAGTAGGCGTCGTACGTACCGTCTGCCACCAAACACAGATCGATCGCGGCCGAGCCGCAGCGACGAACGCCACGCACTCGTTGTTTGACCCGCATGAACGCATCGAAATTGTTACTCGGCGCGAGGCTGCGATCGGAGGGAAATCCGGTGGCGACGAGCGCTTGGCCGAGCGTTTCGGTTTCGCTCACGCGGCACGGTTCGCCATTTCTTTTTGGGGGGGCGCCGCGAAATCCAAGCCAATGCGTCGCGAGGGCCGGCGCGACCACCGCGCCGGCGAGCGGAAAGCCCGCTTCGGCCACGCCGATGCTCACACAAAAGAAATGATGACCATGGACGAAGTTCGTCGTGCCATCGAGCGGGTCGCAATACCACGTGAGGCCCGAGCCAGTCGCGGGCGCGCCGCCTTGCTCTTCCGCGACGATCGCAATGTCGGGGGTGCGCTCGGCCAAGCGCTGGCGAATCAAGCGCTCGCTGGTGAGATCGTACTCGGTCACCAAATCGGCGCGCGCCTTCTCGGTGACCGCCGGATGTTTACGAAAGCCGGTCAGCAAATACTGAGCTGCCTCGCTCGCGACGTCGAACGCGATCTGCGCGAGCGCTTCCGGCGAATGCGGCTCTGACACGCGGGCGCGCTCAGGCTTCGGCGCCGTGGCACTTCTTGTATTTTTTACCGCTGCCGCACGGACACGGATCATTGCGCCCGACGCGCGGTTCGGTGCGGCGCACCGGGGGACCTTTGAGCTCCTCGCCGTCGACGAAGAACCAGCGCCCGTCTTCTTTTCGAAACGTCGCGCGCTCGCGGTGCTCGATCTTCATCTTTTGCAGCTTGTAGCTGGCGACGAATTCGACCGTGCCGTCCGTGTCGTTCGCGCCGCCGCCCGTGGTGTTCTGGATCTCGAGCCCGAGCCACTCGGCGTTTTTCGACCAAGCCTCGGTGTTCGCGCGATCGACTTCGCCCGACGTCTTCGGGTCATGCGACGAGATGACGAAGTCCACGTCGTGCGTGGCGTACGCGGTGTAGCGCGCGCGCATCAACTCTTCGGCGGTTTCCGCTTGGCGCTTGCCGCTCAAAATCGGACCGCAGCAGACCTCGATCGACTCACCTTTTCCGCAGGGACACGTCACGTTTCGCCTCTCTTTTTCCAGCGATTTGGAGCTGCCGCGTCTAGCATTCTTCGGAGAAGGCCGCACGCCCGCTGACGCTCGTGCTAGCTCTCCGCGATTTTTCCCAGTATTTGCTGCGCTTCGAGGAGCCCGAGACAGACATGGCCAGCATCAAGGTGGGGATTGTCGGCACCGGCGGCATGGCCAACGCGCACGCCGACAACTTCAAAAAAATTCCCGGCGTCGAGCTCTGCGCATGCCTCGACATCGTTCCCGGACGCGCCGCGGCGTTCGCCGACAAGCACGGCATTCCGTTCGTTGCAAACGAGCTCGACGACCTATTCGCGGAAGTCGACGCCGTTGCGCTCGTGACTCCGGATCGCGCGCATCACGCTGGTGTGCTCGCGACGCTACGTGCTGGCAAACACCTGCTCGCCGAAAAGCCGCTCACGGTTTCGCTCGCCGAAGCGCGTGACGTCGCGCGCGAAGCGAAGAAGGCGCACCAGCGCGGTCAAGTCGGGCTCGTCAATTTCAGCTATCGACGCTCGGCCGCGCTCCAAAAAGCGATCGAGCTCGCGCGCGCGGGAAAGCTCGGCGAAATCCGGCACGCGCACGGCTTCTACCTGCAGAGTTGGATCGCGACGCCGATCTGGGGTCACTGGAGCAACGAGGGTTGGCTCTGGCGCATGCAAACCGTGGCGGGTTCGGCGGGCGTGCTCGGTGACATCGGTTGTCACTTGCTCGATCTCACGACCGCCGT
>DASYCL010000089.1:0-4496 GCA_036500245.1 Polyangiaceae bacterium
GACGTCGTTGCTTCGGCGTGCGTGCTCACCCAAATGGCGTTCGCGCAGCGCCAAGCACTCGGCGAACGTCACCCCGGGCTCGGCGCGATTCGCGCTTCGATCGTGGCCACGCATTTGCGCACGTTGGTCGGGCTCACGAAGCTCGGCGGCAGCTGCCTCTTCACGAGCGATCTCGTTTCGTCCACGACTTATCCGCTCGATTCATTGCCGCCCGATCGCAGCCTCACCGAACTGGTGAACGAGATCGCGCGCGACAACGCGAGCTACTACGCATCGAACCCCAAATTAATCCGCGAAATGTTGCACCGCGATCTGACGCTCGCCGAACACGCGGGCGAGCCCGAACAGCTCGATCCGTGGCTTTGGACTGGGCCGCTCGGGCGTACTTACCTCGTCTACGCTTTACGATTCGCGCGCGTCTGACGCGTCAGCTCACGCCGGAGGCTTCTCGTGCTTGTGACCGAGCTTGCCTTCGGCGAATGCTTGTTGCATTTCCGCGAACGAAATCTTTCCGTCTTTGTTTGCGTCGGCCACTTGAATGCGCGCCCAGCGTTTCTCGCCGACTTCGTCTTGAGTCAGAAACCCGTCGCCGTTCTTGTCGGCTTTCTTGAAGCGCTCTTCGCCGTGCGCTTGGTGATCGCCGCCCGACTGCTTGCCTTCGCCCGAACATTGCTGGCGCGCGTCGCTCGTCTCGGCGAGCGCGAGCGAACTCACGGCGCCCACGAGCGCGAGCACGGCGATCCCAATCCCAACGCGCGATTTGATGCTTTTCATGGTCCGAACTCCTTCAACCGTTCCGACGCGCGCGGCCCGGCGCTGCCTACGCAAAAAGATCCTGCGCCAAAAGCGGTCGAGGTCACCACGACGAGCGCCGCATTCGCATAGACCGCACTGCCGAGCCCGCCGGAGTTCCCCGTGACCACGCAGTCGCGCAGGGTGAGCGAGCCCGACTACTCGACGATGCCGCCGCTCATGCCACCGCCGTCCGCTCCGCCCTTGATCGCGACGCCCGCGAGCTGTAGCGAGGCGCTGATCGATGCGTGGGACCGACCAATTCCAGGAACTGAAATTGAGCAAACGGGCTCAGAGCGCATGTCCAACACCGCGAAGAGCCCGGCGACGGCAGCTCACGCCGGACCGATTGCTTACGCCGAGGCGGAACTCGCGAAAAGGTCCAATAGCGGCGCGCTCTTGGCGTCGACCGCGGGCTCAAAGCCTCGGCGCGGAGCGTTCGCGAGGAACACTATAGGATTGGACCGTGTGCTAAGCTAAACTAAGTTAGACCATGGAAGAGATCCAGGAGCCTCTGTACGACCGTGTAGGTGGTGAGATGGCGATCATGGCGGCCACGGAGCTGCTCTACCGAAAGCTTCTCGCCGACGAGCTCACTGCGCGCTTCTTCACCGATGTCGACATGGCCACTCAATCTCGGAAGCTGATGGGCTTTCTGACCTGGGCCTTTGGTGGGCCGGTCCAGTACCGAGGCAAACCGTTGCGCGAGGCGCATGCCAAGCTGGTTGCGGAGCAAGGCCTGTCAGACACGCACTTCGACGCGGTCGTGAACCATCTGGCAGCCACTCTCGAAGAGCTCGAGTTCGACGCAGCACTGACGACCGAAATCGCTTCGCGTGTCGCGTCACTGCGCGCAGAAGTATTGAGCCGTTAGTCCCAAGATGGCTGCTCTCGCTTTCGATACCGTAGTCTTGACCGAGAATGGTCAAGAGCAGCGCATGGATGCGGATACGTTTCTCGCGATGCCCTTGCATGCGCGCGTCCGGCTCATTCTCGAGCGACGCGTAGCGGTCTTCGACGGCGGCAAGCCAGTGAGTCTCGCCCTGGCGCTGAAAAGCGCACCGATAAAAAGCGCGTTCGGCCGTCAGCCGAAGCCGTGAGGGGGCTAGGAAGCCCAAACCCGTCCCAGCGCACGGCGAACACGCTCAGCGTTTACGGTCGTTTGAGATCCGTGCGCTGCAGGGATTTGGCGAATGCCGAAAAGAATGCTTCCGCTCGAGTGGCCGGAAAGTCGTGCGCTTGATTGAAAGCAAGCGCGATGATCCCGCCGTCCGGTTGATTGAGTCGGTACACTTCGATGCTGTGCTTCATGGGCGATTCACCTTGATCGAGATCGCCTTCGACACGCGCTGAACCAATCATGCGTGCTGTGGAAACACCGTCGCCGCGTCATCGCAACTGTAGTGGATTGGCCATGGCCATTCGCCATGGCTGCACAAGCCTGCGCGTGTCCGAAGCCGCACAGCTAGAAGCCAACGCCCACGCGCGCCGAAATCAATACCCAGCCATCGACGTTCGGGGCGTCATTGCCGCGAATTGCCGGTAGTGCGCCTTCGACGTCGATGCCCGCGCGCGCGTCGGCTTCGCGGATCGGAAGCACATATTCCAGCGTGCCGCGCAGCGAACCGATGCCGATGGTCGAATCGTGGAGTGCGCCGGCAGCATTGGTTTGCTCGACGTGCGCGAAGCCCGCGCCGGCCGCGACGATCGGATGCCAACGCTCGCCGTTGCCGAAGTCGAGCCACAGTTGACCGTCGTATTGCGCTAGCCCGCGATCGCTGCCCACGCGCAGCCAGTTGCCCGACACGCGCACGCCGGCCGCGCCTCGTCCGATGTCGATCGCCGCGCCGAAGCCGCCGTCGGCGCGATCGCGAAGTGCGCGCAACACGGGTCCGGTGCTGATCCGCAAATCGGACTCGCGCGCTTCGAACTCGTCAGTTGGCGGCGGTTCGGGCGGAGCGCGGTACGAATCGTCGTCGGGCGGACGCGAGTAGCCGGGCGGCGTCGCAAAGCCGGGCTCGGCCTGCGCGAGGGTCGAATTGGAAAGCAAAACAGCGGCGACAATCAAACCGATCTTCATCGTCTTTCACTGAAGAACGCACGGGCGCGCTCCGGCTTACAGCGCGTGCGAGCTGGCGCAGGCCTGGATTTGCGCTACATTAATAATGGAACGGCATTCCGAATAATGGAACGGCGAATATTCACGTCAATCGCGAGCTCGGGCACAGTGGACAAGGCGCTGCGCGTGCTCGAAGTGCTGCACAAAGCCAAGGCGCCACTCGCGCTCGCCGAGCTCGCGCGCGCGCTCGGCATCCCGAAGCCGACGGCGCATCGCTTGCTCGCGTCGTTGCTTGGCGCGGCGCTCGTCGAGCAACACGCGGGCGGTCGCTATGCGCTCGGTATCGGTTTGGTGCGGCTCGGTCTCGGCGCCCTCGCGGCGGATCCGATCGTGCGGGTCGCGCAGTTCGAGCTCGAGCTCGCGACGCGTGAGCTCGGCGAGACTTTTTTTTTGGTCAAAGCGCGCGCTGGGCGCCTCGTCGTGCTGAGCAAGGTCGAAGGCAGCGGCATGCTGCGCGTCGCGCCCGATGTCGGCGCCGAAGTGCCTGTCGATGTGACGGCGAGCGGGCGCCTTTACATGGGTTTTGCACCCGAGCTCCTCGCGGGCAATCCGAGCGCGCGCACTGTTTCGGCCGCCGCCGTGAAACGCGCCTTCGAGCGCGGCTACGACGTGAACGACGCCGAGTGGATCCCGGGACTCACCGTGATCGCCGCGCCGGTGCTGTTCCAAAACGAGCTCCAGAGCTGTGTCACGTGCGCGGGGCCTTCGGTGCGCCTCCGCGGCGCAGGCTTGAAAAAAGCCATTTCCGTCACTTGCGCCGTCGCGGAGCGCGTGTCGAAGAGTTTGGGAAATTGAGCCGAGGTGCGAAATGAAAAAAACCGTGTCGATCGATGGGCAACTGGTGAAAGACGAAGACGCAAAGGTGTCCGTGCTCGATCACGGCCTCCTCTACGGCGACGGACTCTTCGAAGGCATTCGCGTGCGCGCCGGCCGCATCTTTCGCATCGAGCGACACCTGGCGCGGCTCGCGATCGGCGCGCGCGCGCTCGGGCTCGAGTTGCCGTTCAGCGCGAACGAGGTCGCCCGCATCGTGACGGACACGGTGCGCGCGTTCGGACAAAAAGAGGCGTACGTGCGCTTGCTGGTGACGCGCGGCGAAGGCCCGCTCGGCGTCGATCCGACGACTTGCGAAAAGCCGACGGTCGTGTGCATCACGGCCGAGATCGGTTTGTTTAGCGCCGAACAGCGCGCAGCAGGGCTTGCCATGATCACGTCGAGCTATCGTCGTCCGAACCCGGACGTGCAAGACGTCACGATCAAGACCTTGAATTACCTCGGCTCGGCGCTCGCCAAGCAGGAAGCCAAGCGGCAAGGCGCGGACGAAGCACTCTTGCTCAATCAACGCGGACACGTCGCGGAGGCTGCGGTAGCCAACATGTTCGTGCTGCGCGGCCGTGAACTCGCGACGCCACCGCCGCTCGATGGGTGCCTCGAAGGCATCAACCGCGGCGCGATCATGGAAATCGCGGGAGAGCTCGGCTTTTCGGTGAGCGAGCGATCGCTTGGGCGGCGCGATTTGTTCGCGGCGGACGAAGTGTTTTTGACCGGCTCGGGCGCGGGCGTGGTCGGCGTGCGGAGTCTCGAC
>DASYCL010000090.1:0-5553 GCA_036500245.1 Polyangiaceae bacterium
GGGGGATTGGCTTCGACGACGTGAATTTGACGACCGCGTCGGGATATACGTTCATCGCCATGGGCGGCGGATACACTTCGATTAGAGGCGCGCTCGCATCGCTGTGACCCGCGACGTTCAGCGTCGCAGTCTGGACACGAATCGGAACCGGTGGCGCTCCTTCGACGACTGCGGGTTCGGTATGCGGCACGCGGCCGTCGCAGGGCCCTTTGAGCACACACGGTTCGAGCACGTGATCGAGGTCCGTGTCCGCCATATTGCCCATGAATTTTTGGGCGACCGTGGCTTCCATCGATTGGTAGTAGACAGCGGCGGTGACCGAGATCGGGCCGACCGCGTCGGCCGGGACGATCACCGAATAGCGATCGAGTGTCTGCGTCGCGTCGCGGTTCGGCATCGGGCGGAGGCGTGTGTCGAGCAGAAACGAGTCGTCGTAGAGGTCGCCGTCACCGTCCACGTCCTTGAATTGCGGTAACCCGAGCGGGTTATCTCGGCCGATCACCGTGCCGTCTCGATCGATGGGCAAGCCGTCTGCATTCGTGACCAAGTTGAGCGGCGTGGCGTAGGGCAGCTCCAGCGTCGGGCAGCCGTCACCGAGCGACGCCACGGCGCGAAATTGAAATGCGTAGGGATCGGGGCCGCCGGCGGGCACGTGCCAATTGCAGCCGGGGAAGCTCGGATCGATCGAGTCGTGGTCGGTCAAGTATCCGACGCCGAGCGAGCGCCGCTTCCAAAACGAATCTTCGATTTCGAGCTCGCGCCCGGAGTGCAGGTCGATCGCGTGCACGGCGAGCCAAGCGTTGCGCCCTTCCGGAAAACCGGTCGGAAAATCATGGCCAGTGCCCGAGTTGGCGACACGCACTCGAAGCTTCGCACTCGCGCCGGGTTTGACCTCGCTCGGCGAGGTGAGCTCGACCTCGACCGCGTGGCGCAGGCGATCCCAAGCGAAGCGCGCGTGTTGTGTCTGCGGTCCGCTGTCGTTCACGTTCTCCCAAAACGCGTTGTGGTACGGGCTTTGCTCGTCCGCGGACGAAAAGCTCGCCGCCGAGAGCTCCGGATACGGCTCGCTCTTGCCTTGCGCGTTCACGGCCGCGCCGATCACGCGCGTGCTGTACGTGTTGCCGCCGACGAAGTGATGCGAGAACGTGATCGGTCGCTCCGGCGCGCCGGTCGCCATCGTGCCCGGGCGAGGCGCGACTGGCATACCTTCGGCGTACAACGTCTGCGCTGTGCCGGGTTGCCCGAAATCTTGCTGCATGTGGCAGGTCTGACAATCGCGCTTGAATGCGGGCTGAAAGTTGGTGTTGCCGGGGCGATCCGCATATCGGCTGTTGGCCCACTCGCTGTAGGTGCGTTCAATCGGAAAGCCGCCCACCCAGCGCCCGAGCGGATTCTTCACCGTGATCGGGTTCGTCACATCGTGACAGGTCGCGCACATCTCCGCGCGCTCGTAGAGCTTGCTGTAGTTGCCCTTGTGCGGTGCGACGCTGAATTTGCCGTGCTGATAGTTGAGCTGGGCCTTGAAGACCGAGCTCAGATACGGGTCAGTCTCGTCGCCGTGATCTTGGTTCGTGAGCGGCCCGAAGCGCTCGAACAGCGAGATCGCCTCCGGGGAAACGCGATACGCGCCCGCGCCGACGCCATAACCCAAATTGCGACTCTCCGGATCGGACGGACTCAGCATCTCACGCAGATTCGCGGTGAGCCCTTTGTCGCGCGTGAACTTGCCGACGGCGGGGTGGTACTCGATGCCCGATTTTGCATAGTTGTGAAACGGCGTGTGCCGGGTCTCGACGGCGGTATGGCAAAACGTGCACGTGATGCCGTCCTTTCCCGCGTCGTCGTTTTGACTGCCGCCGGTCGCGGTCGCATAGGCGTATTGGGTGCCGCGCGGCGAAGTCGGGTTGAAATCGGGATCGATCAAGCCGTGCTCGAGACCAGAGGGCACATCGAGCGTGATGTTTTCGGGCTTGACCGCGTCGATGTAGTTCGCCGGCATGTGGCAGCGCGAACAAAAGCCGTCGGTGAGTGAGCCCGGCCCTTTCATGGTGTAGGTCGAAGTGCCGAGGTTGAACGTCGAGGTGCAGTCGTCGTTGCCAAACGGGTTGATCTTCGCCTTCGCGGTACCGTCCGGCGGGTTCGGCGTACTGCAACTGCCGTCCGTCGAAGTCAGCTTGGTGATCAGGAAGAACGCCGCGCGCCAAACAGGATCGCGCCAGGAGTTCGACATCATCGAGCCGTTCCATTCCTTGAAGATCTGCTTGTGACAGGTCGCGCACACGCCCGGACTGCCGCTGCCCGCGAAGTATTTGTCGTATGGCGGCGGATGAAGCTTGGCTTCTTCAGTGTCATAGGGGGCCGCTTCGGGGATGCGGTTCGGTAGCTCGCCGTGACGTGCAGCGGCCGTCGACGTTCCGAGCCAAGCAGAAAGCGTGATCGCGAATACGAATAACGAGAAGCGCCGCTCGCGGCGCGGTTTCAGGAAAGGCGCGTTCATGACGTCGTCCTCGCTTCGAAGATGCAGATTCGAGTCGCTTGTGCCGGTCCAGGCGCGCGCAGATCCGCGCGCGATCGGCCGAGCGGCGCGACGCTAACTCGCGATCAATGACTTCGTCACTCTTGCGCGTACGCCATGGCAAGCGTGCAAGCGGCGAAACTCGTCGCTAACTTCTTTCAGGATCGCGGCAGACTCACGGAATCGCCCTGGTTCAGCCCTCGAGGCGACGATGGCTGTTACCGCCCGTCGCAGCCGCTGGTCGCCCAAAGCAGGTATTGGGAATCGTAGTATCAAACCGGTCGTCGCATGGGTTCGCACTGCGCACGACCGTTGCAGCTCCCACTTCTTCGCACGACGGCGGAATGGACCGGTCGCGCGTTTCGGAAGCCCGACTGACTCCGTGTAGCTCGTTTCGCACTCGTTAAGTGTCGACGCAAAATCTACGTGCTCAAGTAGTTTGAGTTGCAACATTTTACGAGCGGCGGGTTGGTGCGGCTTGTCTGACGTGCAAAACGGGCATATGGACTTGCCGTCTCGGCCTCCTGCATGTCGACCCCATCTTTTGCTGACGCGCTTGCCCGTCGTTTTCGCAATATGAAGGGCTGGCGGCCGCAATCACTGCTCTCGACATTCCTAGACGAGGCTGCGCCGATCGATCTCGGGATCGTCGGCCGCACGTTGCTCCATGCAGCAGCCGTGGGGCTCGCTGCAGGCCTCGCTGGCGCCGCCTTTTTCGCCGGGCTCGAATACTTTCAACGTGGTTTGCTGGAAGAGATCGCCGGTTACATTCCGCTCCGCGCGGACGGCGAGACATTCGCCGCAGGGGATGTGCACACGGCGTTCCGTCCGTGGCTGCTTTTGTTTTTGCCCGCGCTCGGTGGGCTTGCCTGCGGGCTGATGACGCGACTGGCACCGGAGACTCGCGGTGGCGGCGGTGACGCCATGATCGAGAGCTTCCACAATCACGGCGGCATCATCCGGCGTCGCGTGATCTGGGTGAAGGGCCTTGCCTCCATGTTCACCCTTGGCACCGGCGGCGCTGGCGGCCGAGAGGGACCGATCATGCAGATCGGCGGCGCGCTCGGGGCATTGGTTGGTCGGTTGCTTCGTGTGAGCCCTCGCGAACGACGTATCTTGATGATTGCTGGAGTCGCAGCCGGCATGTCCGCGGTGTTCCGTACGCCGCTCGGCGCGGCGCTGCTCGCGGTAGAAGTTCTGTACAAGGACGGCTTCGAGTCTGATTCTCTGATTCCGTCGGTCTTGGCGAGTGTTGTTTCTTATTCCGTCATCATCTCGATCTTCGGCGAGAGCACGCTCTTTGCGCATGTCCCGCGGTTTCCGTTTTCGCCGCGCTATTTGCCGCTGTTCGGCGTTTTGGCCGTGCTGACTGCGGCATTGTCCGCGGGCTTCGTCAGCGTCTTCGCGGCATTCAAACGTTTCTTCGCGCAGCTTGCAGTACCAGATTGGTCGCGGCCAGCGATCGGGGGCCTGTTGCTTGGTGTCTTGTGCACCCCATTGATCTACTGGGTCGGGTTCCACATCCACGCGCCGGGCCAGGGGCTGGGTCTGCTCGGCGGTGGCTATGGAGCAGTGCAGATGGCGATCGCAGGCTCGAAGCTCTTGACCGAGGGGTGGATGGCCGTCGCTCTGCTTGCAGGTCTTGCGCTGGTCAAGCTCATTGCCTCATCGATCACGATTGGTTCTGGCGGCAGCGCGGGGGATTTCGCGCCGTCGCTCGCGATTGGCGGCCTTTTCGGCGGCGCATTTGGGCGAGCCGCGCAGCTCCTACTCCATGATCCGAATATCCAACCCGGTGCCTTCGCGCTCGTCGGCATGGGCACCTTCTATGGGGGCATCGCGCACGTGCCGCTGAGTGCGTTGGTGATGGTCTGCGAGCTCGCCGGAAATTATGATTTACTCGTACCGTTGATGCTCGCGCAAGGCATTGCCTTCGTGGCATTGCGCAATCGAACACTGTACCACGCTCAGGCGCCCGCCCTGCGCGATTCATCCGGCAATCGTGACGCGATTTTGCTGGATGCTCTTCGCCGGATTCACGTGAAAGACGTGATGCAGTCGGCTGCTGCGCCGGTCTGTTTCTTCAAAGAAACGCCGACCTCGGAATTGATTCGACATGCCAGCGCGGCGACGGGGCAGGAAGTCTTTCCGATTATCGGAGCCGACGGGCGCCTGAGTGGATTGATTTCATCGACAACGATGCGCGTACTTTCTGCAGAGCGGAGTCACGCGACGTGGACGCTCGCCGCCGATCTGATGCAAGACCCCGTATCGGTTCGGTTAGAGGATGATCTACGGACCGCCACCGAAGCGATGGTCAAGAACGAGCTTCGCGAGTTGCCGGTCGTCTCGGCGGAGAATTTCGTGCTGGGAATGGTCGACGAATCGGATATCGCCGCGATTTACCTGCAGGCAGCCGCTCGAGCAGAATTGGCCGACGGCAAGTCTAGGTCAAAAGTGTCGAAGCGAAGCACAAACCACTGAACTCTTTGTTCGTGGCTCAGTTAGTCGCCGCCACGTAGCACGGCAGGAAGCACGATCTGGCGCTGCGTGAAGGAATCATCTCGTTCGCAGCCCGACGAGGATTGGACGCAACGGCCCGACGCGGTTACCAAACGGATGGTAGCGGTGCTCTCGTCGCCCACGTGGAGTTCCGCAGTCTGGTCGGCCCAAGACAAGCGCCACCGACCGAACTTTAGTCGTGAGTCGGCGGATGACGAGCCCGACGCGTCCGGCAATACGAGCGAGATCGGCGCGCGCGCATCCGTCGGCTCGCTCACCAACGTCGAAGGCAGAGGGATCAGTTTGATTTCAGCAGCTGCCGACCCTTTGACTCGCTTTGCCACACACGCTGGGGTCTTCCCGCGCGAAACACAGCGCACGACGCGCTCGTGGGCATGATTGAAATGAACTAACGCCGTCTTCTCGCGTAAAGAAGAAGGAGGCGGCCTTTGCGCGAACGCAGCACCACCGAAGGCCAATAGACCCAATCCCGTCACGAGCCATTCTGTTCGAACAGCCTGCGAGCCCATTGCGGA
>DASYCL010000091.1:0-6591 GCA_036500245.1 Polyangiaceae bacterium
ACCTTGCCGGTCGTGAGCGCGTGGCCGACCAGATTGTTGACCACGATGTCCGCGCGCAGCCGGCGCGAGATGCCGTAGGCAGTCGCGTTCCGCAGATAGACCGGTGAGAACGTGGAGCTCGCGAGCTTGGCTGCCTCTAGCTCGACGCGGACTTTCGATTCGCCGTAAGCCGTGACCGGGTTGAACGCCGCGTTCTCGTCCAAGAACCCCGAACCGCCCGCGCCGTACAAACTGCACGACGAAGAAAATAGAAAGCGGCTCACGCCGGCATCTTTGGCCGCTTGCGCGAGCTTCACCGAAGCGTGCAGGTTGATGTCGTAAGTGAGTCCCGGATTCAGATTGCCGAGCGGATCATTCGACAGCGCGGCCAAGTGAACCACCGCGTCGAAGCCGCGCAATGGCTCGGCCGTGATGTCGCGCAAATCGAGATTCAAGTTCGGCACGTCATCCGGCGGCGTGCGGAAATCGCACTCGTCGTAGTAGCCCGTGTCGAGGCCGACTACCTCGTGGCCCGCTTTGCGCAGTACCGGAACCATCTCGACGCCGATGTATCCGCGATGACCCGTAACGAGGACTTTCATTTGTCGGCCCTTTGAGCTTTAGCGAAGCCGTTCTATCAGCTCGCAATTCTTGGCACAACAGCGCCTGAGGGTCGGGCGCGCTGTTCGCTTCGCGGAGGCGCGGATCGTTACAGGACCAACTTACGGGCGTGAAACGCTTCCGCTCGGACTTCGTTACATTCCACTCCGCGCACGCTCATGAGCCCATTGAAGGTGTCGGCGCGAAACCAAGTGCGTCCGGCCTGCGACGGAAAGTGCCGCAGCAGGAGCTCCGTCTTGCGATCCGCGATCGTGAGCGACAGCGGCACGTAGACGTTCGGATGACCGAGGTCGCCTTCGTATTTGTGGATTTCGTATTCGAGGATCAAGTGATTGCGAAACGTGTTCCACGTCAGGTCGGCGATGAGCCGGTGGTCTTGGTGCTGATCGTGCCGGTGATGCGAAAAAACGAGATCGGGTTCGCTCGCGCGCTTGAACGCTTCGAAGGAGTCTTTGATTTCCGCGGCGACGTACGGAAAATAGCTCTCTCGGAACGCATGGACGCGGACGTTTTGCGCACTCGCGCTAGTGAGGAAATCCGCCGCACTCGCGCGAGCTTCTGCTTGTCGCTCGGCGTTTGCGGAAAATACCACCCAATCGACCGAGCAGGGTCGTTCCTGCAGCAATCGAAGGATCGTGCCGCCACAGCCGATCTCGATGTCGTCGCTATGGGCGCCGAGGCAAAGCACTCGCAGCGGCGCAGACGAATCGCCGCCGAGCGCGATCGGTAGCATCACAGCACCGTCGCTTCGGGGATCGGTACGATGAACTTCGCGCCCCAATCTCGCGCGTGCGCGAGTTGCGCCAGGATTTCGTCCTTGAAGTTCCAAGGCAAGATGAAGATGTAGTCGGGCCGCGTCGCTTCGATTTTTGCGGGATCGAGGATTGGGATGTGCGTGCCGGGCAGGAATTTGCCTTGCTTGTACGGGTTGCGGTCGACCGTGAACTCGATGAAATCCGTGCGGATGCCGCAATAATTGAGCAGCGTATTGCCCTTCCCCGGCGCGCCGTAGCCGGCGATGCGCTTGCCTTTGCGCTTGGCGGCGATGAGTAGCTCGAGCAGTTTGCGCTTGGTCTCGCGCACTTGTTCTTCGAAGCGCGTGTACGTCTCGATTTGGCGATAGCCGGCCGCTTCTTCGCGTTCGCGCAGCGCGTTCAGCCGTGCAGTCACCGGTCGCGAGTCATCGCTGCTCGGCCGCGCATAGATGCGCAGCGAGCCGCCGTGAGTCCACAGCTCCTCGACATCGAACACGGTGAGGCCGTGGCGCGCGAAGATCTTCTCGACCGTGATGAGCGAGAAGTACGAGTAGTGCTCGTGATAAATCGTGTCGAACTGATTGCCTTCGAACAGTCGCATCAAGTGTGGGAATTCGAAGGTGACCGTGCCAGTCGGCTTCAGCACTTCCGGGATGCCCGCCACGAACGAATTGACGTCCGGCACTTGCGCGAGCACGTTGTTGCCGAGCACGAGATCGGCCTGCTTGCCCTCCGCGCGGAGCTGCTGTCCGAGATCCTTGCCGAAGAACGCGACGCGGGTGTCCACGCCGCGCCCGGCCGCCGCTTTCGCGACGTTCGCTGCCGGTTCGATCCCGAGACACGGCACGCCGCGCTTGACGAAGTACTGGAGTAGATAACCGTCATTGCTCGCGAGCTCGATCACGAGACTCTTCGGCCCGAGCGACAAGCGCTCGCTGATCATCCCGACGTAATCTTCGGCGTGCTTCAACCACGAGCTCGAAAATGACGAAAAGTAGGCGTACTCGCTGAAAATCTCTTCGGCCCGCACGTACTCGCCGACTTGAACGAGCAGACAACTCCGGCAAACCTTGACGTGGAGCGGATAAAAAGACTCACCGCGGTCGAGCTGATCCGCTGCCAGATAACTCTCGCACAACGGCGACATGCCGAGATCGACGACGGTGTCCTTGAGCGGAGTTTCGCAGAAGCGGCAGCGCTGTTCGGTCATTTGCCGGTCCGCCAAGCTTGCCACGGCGCATTGCCCATCGAAATCATCTCGTCGAGTTGAATCTTGTCTTTGAAGGTGTCCATGTTTTGCCAAAATCCGTCGTGCGCGACTGTGAGTAGTTGGCGCTGTTCGATCAAGCGTGAGAACGCCTCGATCACGAGCTCCTCGCCCGGATTCAAATAGTCGAAGATCTCGCGGCGAAGCACGAAGAAGCCGCCGTTGATTCGCACCGGCGAGCGCGTCACGTGCTCGATCTTCGTCACGTGTTGAGCCTCGTCCGCGTGCACGATGTGAAACGTATGCGGAGCGGGCACACTCAAGAAGCATGCGATTTTGTCGCGCTTTTGGAATTCGTGGACGTAGTTCGTCAAGTCTAGGTCGGATAGGCCGTCCGCGTAGTTTGCCAGGAAGGTGTCGTCGTTGTCCAAATGCGGACGGACTTGTCGGAGCCGCTCGCCAATCGTGGACTTCAGCCCGGTGTCGACGAAGGTGATTCGCCAATCGTGAATGTCGCGGCTCAATAGCTCGATTTTTTTCCCGCCGTCGGCGTAGGTAAAATCGTTGCTGGTGCACTCGTCATATTTCAAGAAGTAGTTCTTGATCGCGGTCGCGCCGTGGCCAAGGCAGAGGATGAAGTCCTTGTGCCCGAAGTGGGCGTAGTACTTCATCAGGTGCCACAGGATCGGTCGAGAGCCGACTTCCACCAAGGGTTTCGGAATCTGGTCGGAATAGTCGCGGAGACGCATTCCGAAACCGCCGCAAAACAGCACGACCTTCATGGCCCACCTTTCTTGGAATCCGGGGCGACGATAGCGTCGATCGATCGCGCAGGCGAGAGGCTGTGATACGCTCCGCCGCGTCGCCGATGAACTTTAGCCGCTCGCGCAAGCTCGAACAGCGCCTAAGACAGCTGATCCCGGGCGGAGCGCATACCTACGCAAAGGGCGCGGACCAGTTTCCGGAGCTCTCGCCCGGCGTGATAGCGCGCGGCGCGGGTTGTCACGTTTGGGACGTCGACGGGAACGAGTTCATTGAATATGGGATGGGCCTGCGCGCGGTCACGCTCGGCCATGCCTATCCGCCGGTCGTCGAAGCGGTGCGAGCGTCGCTCGAGCTCGGGACCAACTTTACTCGACCTGCCGCGATCGAGCTCGAGTGCGCGCAAGCCTTTTTGGACATCGTTACCGGCGCCGAAATGGTCAAGTTCACCAAGGACGGTTCGACGGCAGACACGGCCGCCCTGAAGCTCGCGCGCGCCTATACCGGGCGTGACCTCGTCGCGATCTGCACGGAGCAACCCTTCTTCTCGTACGACGACTGGTTCATCGGTACGACCACGATGGACGGCGGCATTCCGGATTTCGAGAAGAAATCCACGCTGCGCTTTCGTTACAATGACGTCGCGAGTCTTGCCGCGTTGTTCGCGGCGTACCCGCAGCAAATCGCTGCGGTATTCTTGGAAGCCGAACGTACTCAGCCGCCGGCGCCGGGATTTTTGCAGGGGCTCCAAGCGTTGTGCCGGCAGCACGGTGCGGTGCTGGTGTTCGACGAAATGATCACCGGATTTCGCTGGCACATCGCTGGCGCGCAAGCGCTCTACGGTGTGAATCCGGATCTGTCGACATTCGGCAAAGCGGTGGCGAACGGGTTCTCGCTTTCCGTCTTGTGCGGCAAGCGCGAGATCATGCAACTTGGCAGCCGTGAGCGTGAGCAGGACAATGTATTTTTGCTCTCGACCACCCACGGCGCCGAAACGCCTGCGTTGGCAGCGGCGATTCGAACCATGGAAGTATATCGCAGCGAGCCGGTGATCGAGCATTTGCACCGCCAGGGCGAACGCTTGACCAAAGGCTTCGGGCAAGCGGCAGCGCGACACGGCCTGAGCGACTTCGTCGAACTCAGCGGTCGCAGCTGCAATCTTCTGTTTGGTACGCGCGGCCCCGACAGAAAGCCTTCGCAAGCGTTCCGCTCGTTGTTTCTCCAGGAGACGATTCGCCGCGGGGTGATCATGCCGTCGCTGGTAGTCAGCTACTCGCACGCGGACGAGGACATCGATCGCACGATCGACGCGATCGACGGCGCACTTGCGGTGTACGCGCGCGCGCTAGTGGACGGTGTCGAAAAGTATTTGGTCGGTCGTCCTTCGCGGACCGTTTTCGATCGGCGCTGATGAGCGAGGCGGTACGCTGGGGCTCTACGCTCGGCTCGATCGCGGGTAGACCATGAGAGTCGCCTTCTTCGTGAACGAGTTTCCGAAAATATCGGAGACGTTCATTCTCGATCAGATCACGTTCCTGCTCGATCACGGCTGCGCGGTCGATATTTTCGCGCAAGAGCTTCACCGTGGCGCAATCACTCACGACGACGTACTCGCGTACGATCTGCTCCGCGACGCCGAGTTGTTGGTACAGCCCGGTTCGCGTAACAAGGTGCTGCGTCTGGCGCGCGGGCTCTTCGATCTCGCGCGCGCCTTGCCGCAAAATCCGCGGCTCGTTCTACGCTCGCTCGACGTGCGACGATTTGGCGCGCGCGCGCTGAAATTCGAGCCATTTTACCGCTCGCGGCCTTTTTTGAGCGGTCCGGCTTACGACATCGTTCACTGCCATTTCGGACCGATTGGCACGGTGGGTGCGGAACTCCGCGCCCTGGGTGCGTTCAAGGCACCGCTCCTGACACAGTTTCACGGGTTCGATGCTTCATCGTATCTGCGGGTGCGAGGCGAGGACATCTATCGCGAGCTTTTTCGTGAAGCGGACGTTCTTTTGTGCGTGAGCGAACGAATCGAGAAGCGCTTGCGCGACATGGGTTGTGAGGCACGGAAGACGCGCGTGCACCACACTGGCGTGAAAGTCGCAGCAACGCCTTTTTCGACGCGAACGCCCGCATCGACGCGCCCAATCGAGGTATTGACCGTTGGACGGTTGGTCGAGAAGAAGGGCATCGAATTCGGCTTGCGCGCGATCGCGCGGCTCGCCGCTGATTGCCCCCAGCTGCGCTACACGATCGTCGGCGATGGACCAGAAGAGGCGCGACTTCGCGCGCTTTCACGCGAGCTCGGACTTGGCGAGCGAGTGACGTTCGCGGGTGCCCTGCCGCGCGACCAAGTGAGCCAATTGATGCAACGCGCGCAAGTGCTGCTCGCTCCCAGTGTGGTTGCGCAAAATGGTGACGAAGAAGGCATCCCGGTCGTGCTCATGGAGGCGATGGCTTGTGGTTTACCGGTAGTCAGCAGCGAACACGCGGGCATTCCGGAGCTGATCAAGGATTCTATCAGCGGACTACTCGCGCCGGAACGCGACGTGGAAGCGCTTGTGGCGCAGCTGAAGCTGCTTCTAGCCGAACCGAATCTCGCGCGCGAACTGGCGCTTGCCGCGCGCGAAGTGATCGAACGCGACTATGACGTCGAGCGGCTCAACGCTGACTTACTCTCGTTGTACCAGAATCTGCGCGCCGACTTCGCGCATCGATCGCGCTGAAGGGTCAGCTGGGCAGCAGTCGTTGAATCAGCGACCGCACGCGGCGATCGACGGCGTTGGTGAGCATGTTCTTGGGCGGCAACGTGTAGTGATGAGTTCGAAGCACGGTCAGGCAACCTGCAAGGCGTGCGCGTCGGGGTAGCCTCAGCGCTCGCCGATAGTTTCCGACCGCCAAAAATTGTAGCCCTTGTTTGCGAATGAATGGCGCTAGATTCGGGCTGAGCTCGCACATCAGCTCGAGCAGATCCATGGACTCTTCGCTCCACTCCCGGATTTTTGCCTGCGCGGTGAGCTCGCCCGGGTGTAGGCGAAACGAAGCCTTAATTTCGCGGACGTTGAGCGCGCCGTATTTCGCAGCGATCTTGAAATGCGCCATCACGTCGTCGAACAAGAAATGTCGCGACTTGAGGCCCATCTCGCGGGCCGTGTCCGTGCGGAACAGCGTCGAGCACTGGTAGGGCGATGTCTTGTTGCTGATCCAGTCGACCAAGTAGTCGTCGAACGTCGAGTCTCTTGCGTCGTTCGGGACCTCTTTTGTCGTCAGCCCGCT
>DASYCL010000092.1:0-4615 GCA_036500245.1 Polyangiaceae bacterium
CGAGATCCGGGCGGCCTTCGATGCGGCGGTGGTGGCACTGAAAAATAGCGGCGCGGTGATTGTTGACGTCGACCTGCCGCATAGTTCGCACGCGATTCCTGTGTATTACCTCGTCGCTACGGCCGAAGCGAGCGCAAATCTTGCGCGCTACGACGGCGTGCGGTTCGGCACGCGCGCAGCCGGCGACAGTTCCTTGAACAAGATGTACGACGCCACACGCGGCCGTGGTTTCGGCGCCGAGGTGAAGCGCCGCATCATGCTCGGCACCTACGTGCTCAGCGCGGGCTACTACGACGCGTACTACCGCAAGGCGCAACGCGTCCGGACGCTGATCAAACAAGACTTTGACACGGCCTTTCAGAGCGTGGACGCCATCGCGGTTCCAACGAGTCCGACACCCGCCTTCAAATTGGGCGAAAAGGCAGCCGATCCGTTGGCCATGTACTTGGCCGACATCTACACGTTGCCCGCGAGCCTAGCCGGGATCGCCGGGTTGAGCGTGCCCTGCGGGCTGTCTCCAAAAAACGGCGCCCAACCGGCGCTGCCGGTCGGCCTGCAATTGCTCGGCCCGGCCTTCGCGGAGGAGCGGCTCTTCACGCTGGCCGCAGCCGTCGAAAAGCTGAGCGCGCCAAACGGCCCTCTGCGGCCGAGCGCATGACGGACGACTGGCGCGTCGAGCCTGCTCGCGCCGAACACGAGGGCGCGCTCCTCGAACTCTACGCGCGCAACGAGATCGCCTGTCACTGTCAGTACTGGCACTTCGCGGGCGACAAGAACGAGTGGCAGAATCGTCTCGCGCACGAGCCTGACAAGAACGCCGCGGCGCTGACGGCGGATCTCCAAACCGGGCGAGCCGAAGGACTGGTCGCGCTCAGCGGAGCGCTCGTCATTGGCTGGTTGAAGCTCGCGCGGGCCGAAAACCTGCCGAAGCTGTACGAGCAGCGTCTGTATCGGGCGTTGCCTTGCTTCGGCGGCGATCGCAGCGGGATCCTCGCTGTTGGCTGCCTACTGATCGACGAGGCATTTCGTCGACGCGGCGTCGCGCGTGCGTTGATTCGCGCGAGCGTGGACGCCGCACGTGCGCGGGGCGCACGCGCCGTCGAAGCGTTCCCGCGCGGCCAACTCGAGCTCGCTGACGCGGAAGCGTGGACCGGGCCGATCTCCGCCTTCGTGCAGGCCGGCTTTCGAGTCGTGAACGATTTTCGTCCCTATCCCGTTATGCGACATGATCTCACACCCGCCCGCAACCCAGCGGAACCCATCGAGGACTAAGGCAACCCGCGCTCGCGCACTCGCGGGAAAGCTTCCGTCGGCGCCGCACTCGAGCGAGGCGGAGCTGGCGTGCACGCTGAGAAAGGCCTATCGTGAGAAGGTTACGCGGCGCTCTATTTTGGCCGCGCAGTGATCCCATCCGATGAGCTTGGCCCTGAAACAACAGCGCTTGGATGCGCTCTACCAGCTATCCCATCGAGTTGCCGGCGATTCGGGCGGGGGGCTCGTGGGCGACACGCTGGACGTCTTGCTCGCCTGCGTCTCGGCGCGGGGCGCCGCCGCATTCACCGCCGACGACGCGCTCAACGCGGTGGCCGAGCGCGGCTTGGTCGAGCGCGGCGCAGAAGTGGTCGCGCTGCGGCGCGCGCTCAGCACAATAGCGGATCGCGCGGCCAGTACCCGTCGCACCGTAGTCTGCGCCGATCTGCGCGCGGATCGCGAAGGCATCGACGACGCCGCGGAGATCGTCGCGCTCGGGGCGCGCACCGCGCTCGCCGTGCCGGTCGTGCAACGGCGCGTGGTCTACGCCGTGTTCCTGTTGCTGTTCGAGGAACGCACGCGCCTCGACGAGGAAACGCTGCGCTTCGTCGGCACGGTCGCCAGCGTCATCGCGGGAGCGCTCGAGCGCGACCGAGAAGAAGCCGCCGCCAAGCCGCAGGACGAAGATCCGATGCAGGCCGCGCGCATGGCGAGCCTCGGGTTGCTCACCGCGAGCGTCGCCCACGAGCTGCGCGGCCCGGCCGGCGCGCTGCTCCTGCAACAAGAGCAGCTGTCGACCCTGATCGAGCAATTGCGCGACCACGACGAGCTGCGCCACATCGATGCGAGCGCCGAACGTGCGTTGTCCGAGCTCAGTGAAGTTTCGGTCGACATCCGCACGGCCGTCGCTCGTATCCGCGGTACGGTCGAGCAGCTATCGCTCGTCTCGCGACGAGAAGCGGCGCCCGAGTGCCTCGATCTGGCGGCGGTCACGCGAGAATCCATGATTTTGGCGATCCCGCACTTGCGTCGCAAGGGCGTCGCGCTGACCCAGCACTTCGATCCCGATTGTTTCACGATCGGCCGGCGCGACACGCTCGGGCAAGTGATCTTGAACTTGGTGTTCAACGCCGCGGACGCCTGCGCGGGGTCCGCTCATCCCGAGATCTGGGTCAAGGTGCTGTGCAGCGAGGAGCAGGTCACGCTGCTCGTGGAAGACAACGGCCCCGGCGTCCCCGCGGCGTCGATCAAGCACATCTTCAAGCCATTCTTTACGACCAAAAAGCGCGGCCAAGGCACCGGGCTCGGCCTCAAGATTTGTAGCGACGTGGTCACTTCCCACGGCGGGCACATTGAAGTGCACGAGCGCGTGGGTGGCGGCGCGTCGTTTCGCGTATTGCTCACGCGCGCGCAAACAGACAGCGGCTTGATGCCGCTGGCGCAGCCGGAAGAAGCACGCCCGCGCGTGAGCGAAGCACGCCTGTATCGGCTACTGGTCGTCGACGACGACCCGATTTTCTCGCGCGCGATCCGGCGCGCGCTCAAACCGCACGACGTGCGCAGCGCGGCCGCCGCGTCGGAGGCGGAAGTGCTGCTGCTCGATCGCAGCTACGAGCCCGACCTCGTTTTGTGCGACGTGTTCCTGCCGGGCCAAAACGGCGACACCTTGCACGCTCGCGTGCGCAGCGAGCGCCCGGCAATCGCCGCTCGCTTCGTGTTCGTCACCGGCGGCGCGCTCGGTCGCGCGGAAGCCGAATATATCAAGCGTTCCGGCTGCCCTTCCCTGCTCAAACCGGTCGAGGCCTCCACCGTACTGGAACTGCTCGACGGCAGCCGACTCGCCGACTCCAGTCCGCCGAAATCCGTGCGCACGCTGAATTCACCGTCGAGTCCGAGTAGTCGAAGGTCGTCGGCGCCGCCGACGACGAAGCGTCGTTATTGAAATTTTTGTTTGGGTCGGGCCGCGATTAGACGCCTCGCGACGGTTCCGAACGGGGAGCAGCCGGCGCCGGTCTCGCCGGTTTTTTGGGAGTCTCGATCTCCTTTGACGATCGTGATCTGATCGTGCCAGGGACTGAGGAGGGGGATCCAGCCAGCCCTTCGGGCTGTTTCCCGATTTGGAAACCATCGCACGCTCGACACAGAGAAGAGAAGATCCCGAGAGACCACGAGAGGCACGCATCTAGGCCAAAGAGTTCATGACTCTCGGGGCACCGGGGCAGCGCCCCGCAAGTCGACGTCGGCAGTCTTTGGCACGATCAGACCACGATCCGCCACGGAGACAAGAACCCAGGGAAATCCGGCGAACCCGGCGCGAGCTGGCCTCTCGTTGGAACCATCGCGAGGCGGCGCTCGAAGGAACTGCGCGAGAAAAAAAACCACGCTTTATCTCCAGCCGGGTACGGATACGATGCCGATGCTCACGCCGACGAACAGGCCGAATAGCGTTTCGGAGGGGGTGGCTAGGCGCTCGTTCGAGAGCTCGGCTACGAGGGACTCGACGGAGCGCGCTTTGGCGGCTCGCTCGAGTGCGCGACGTTCGGCGAGGGATAGGCCGAGTTTGCTCGGGTCGACGCGGCGCGCGACACCGCGGGTGACCGGGAGCTTGGCGGCTTGCGCAAACCATTGGGCGATCTCGTTGTCCGTGTAAGCCTCGCGAATGGCGCGGGTAACGAGCGCGGGCAGGAGTGACGGAGCGCTCACTTCGAGCTCCAGCTCGCGCGCGCCCGAAATGAACCAGAGCCCGCCGTGATCCCAGGCAAAGAGCTCGACGAAGCGCGCCTCGAGCTGCTCGATCAGCTCCCGGATCAGCGAAGACGGGCGCACGCAGCCGCGGCTGACGAGCTCCTCGCCGAGCGAGCGGTGGCTCGCGCGACACGCTTCGAGCGCGCCCGCCAGATCGCCTTCCGTGATGCGCCCCGCGCGCACCAAGCGCGTGCCGAGCAGCTCCCCGTGTTCGGTCGAACGCGCGCCGCGCAGCTCGCCCTCCACGAAATAAAAATGCTTTTCCCGACGCTCTTGGCGCGCAACGAGGACGCCGGTTTCTTCGCGCGCGGCGATCGCGTGCAACACGGCGGGCAACGTCATGCGCTCGAGCGCGCTCTTCCACGCTGCGCGACGCGTGAGCGGATCGCCGAAGCGCGGTGCCTTCACTTCCGGCACGCGCTGGACGGGCAGCTCGCCAGATTCTCCGCTGGCGGCGGTGAGCGCGCCTTCGCTCGGCACCGGCGGCATCAGCTTGACCTCGTGCGTCCCGCTGCGCGAAGGCAAAATACCGAGGCTCGAGAGCCAGGGGGCGATTTCGCTGTCGGCCAGCGTCGTGCCCGTCTCGCGCGCGATCTCACGGATCGCCGCGGCGAATTCG
>DASYCL010000093.1:0-2066 GCA_036500245.1 Polyangiaceae bacterium
GCCAGCGAACTCGATCCAACTCCCGCCTTCGCCCCCACGATCTCGATCTTCCGGCCTCCGCGCGGCCGCACCAAGAGTGCGAGCAATCCACCGCAGAACATCGCGCCTGCAAGGATGCGCAGCCCGACGATGTAGTCGCCGGTTCGATCTTTCATGAAGCCCATCATGTACGGCCCCGCGAAGCCGCCCAAATTGCCGACCGCGTTGATCAACGCGATCGCTCCCGCCGCGGCGCGACCGCTGAGGAAGGTCGTGGACAGGCCCCAGAACGGCGCGATCGTGCTCCAGCGTCCGGACACGGCGAGCGCCAGCGCAAACAGCGCGAACGCGGCCGACACCGGTAAGCTCGCGAGCAAGAGCCCGAGTGCCGCCCACCACAGCGCAGTCGCGACGTGCCAGCGCCGCTCCGCGTGGCGATCGGACGAGCGACCGTGCAGCATCATCGCGAAGATCGCGAACAGCGGCGGCACTGCGCTGAGCACGCCGACGAAAGCGGGCGTCGCGGCCGGGAACGCGCGTTTGATCAACGTGGGCAAGAAGAAATCGAGCCCGTAGCCGCCGATCACGTTGGCGAAGTACACCGCGCACAGCAAGAGCACTCGCGGGTCGCTCAGGGTCTGCAAAAACGACCGCTCACCTTCACTCGCAGTTTGCTGCTGCTTGTCGGCCAGCTGGCGCGCGACGAGCCACTCGCGTTCGCCCGCGTGCAGCCACCTTGCTTGCTCGGGACCGCGCGGTAAGCGGAAAAAGACCACGATCCCGAGCGCGATCGACGGAATCGACTCGGTCACGAATAGCCACTTCCAACCGGGAATACCGAGCACGCCGTCGAGCTCGAGCAGCGCGCCGGAGATCGGCCCGCCAATCACGTTCGAGAGCACGGCCGAGGTCATGAACAACGCGACCGTGCGCGAGCGATACGCGGGCGGAAACCAATACGTGAGATACAAAATCACGCCGGGGAAAAATCCGGCTTCGCTTGCACCGAGCAAGAACCTCAGCCAATAGAAGCCGGACGCCGAGTGCACGAATGCCATGCATGCCGAGACCACGCCCCAAACCACCATGATGCGCGCAATCCACAACCTTGCGCCGACCTTCTCCATGATCAAGTTCGAAGGCACTTCGAACAAGAAGTAACCGATGAAGAACACGCCGGCACCGAAGCCGTAGACAGCATCGCTGAAGCCGAGATCGATCACCATCTGCTGCTTGGCGAAGCCGACGTTCACGCGGTCCATGAACGCAGCCATGAAACAGATGCACAAAAACGGGATCAGCTTCCAGGTGACCTTCCGCATCGTGCGCACTTCGATTTCGGGCAGATTTTGCGGCATTGCGTCGGTCATGATTCCCTCTCTTCTCGCCGGAAATGATTCAAAAGAAAAAGTGCGAACCGAATTCGACGCGATCGTTTCTGGCTTGCACATTGTCGCCGAAGATTTGGGGCACGGTTTGGAACGACGCGCTGAGCTGCACTGCGTCCGTCACGGCAACGAATAGATTTGCGTCCTCGTATTCGGATTTGAAATAGACGCTGCCGCGATTCGGAATCGGCGTCAGGATCGTAATATTGGAGGATTTGCTTTGGGTGTAAGTGCCCGAGACCCAAATTCGACCGCCCGCGATCGGCAAATAGTACTGGAGTCCGACGACCACCGCTTGCCAGTTGATGGTGTGGAGGGCGCCGTTTGCGTCGAAGGTCACGATGCCGCTGTCGATGTTCGGCGTGTAGTAGGGCGGCACGGGTGACGTCGCGTCGTTCGAGAGGGTCGGGAACAGCGCGCCGCCCGTGAGCCCGGTGTACAAATCGGAGATGCCGGTGCCGGTCGTGAATTCACCCGTGAGAGTGAGACCATTGCCACGATCCGCGTTGTCCGAGCGTGGCACCACCGGGATCACCGCATCGAGCGCGAAACCCCAGCCGACTTTTTCGACCGGATCGGCGGGCTTACGCACGAACTCGGCGACTTCGAAGCGGCGCCCGATGCCGGAAACACCGATCGACGCAGGCGCGATCGACGGCTGACCGTAGGCTTGCTGGGTCGCGCCCGTGAAGTGATTGA
>DASYCL010000094.1:0-2019 GCA_036500245.1 Polyangiaceae bacterium
CGTTGCGTGTGTTTGCTGCGTGCGGCCGCGCCGCACACGCCGCGCGAAAACGGAATGCGCAAGCAACCGTGCGCGCCCTGATACGGACCAATCACGAGTAAGTCCGCGCCACGCACTCGATAGAACCCGGTCCAGTTGAAATAGTCGAAGGCGTGGTGCAGTTCGCATGCGACGCTCGCTTGCATCGCGATGAAATCGTCTTCGTCCGCGAGCAGCGTCGTGATGCTCGCGCGCACTCGTTGATAGATGTCACCCTTCGTGGCTTCGTCCACGAGCTCAGCAATAGCGCCGCGCGCGGCCCGTGGCTACGGCATGCTCGGAAATGAAAAGCCGGAGTTGTTCGGCAAGGCTGGATTCGAAGAGCCGGAAGACGGGCTTGTGTTCGGCAAAGCGGGGTTCGGCGAGGGGGTGGCGCGAGTGTCGGGGAGCGCGGGGTTGAAGGATGAACCCGAAGCGTTGCCGGGCGCGTGCAAAGCGTTGCTTCGATCCGATGCCTCGTTCGAGCGCGGCCGCTGCGAGCTTTCGAAATCGCGCGGCGCGCTCGTCGCGCGCGGGAACGCGGGGTTGCTCGACGTCGTGGATCCCGTGGGGCTCGCTCGCTTGGCAGCAGAGCTCGCGCTGGGGGCGGCGGCGACGCGCGGCGTCGAGTCGTCGTTGCTGCGGGGTGCGGCGTGTGTTTCCGGCGGCGCCACCGGCGACTGCGCTGGCGCGGGCTGATCCATGCTGCTCTTTGTTGCATTCGTTGCGAGCGCTGTAGCGGTGCTGGCTGCTGCTGTCGCTCGAATCGTTTCTTTGTGCGCGAACTCGTTGGTGCCGGGCGACTGCGGCGTTGCGCGCAGGCCGTAGCTCACGACGAGCGCTAGCGCTCCGCCGCTGAGACAAACGGCCACGCCGAGCGCGATTGCCGCGCCCGTCCGTCCGAGGGTTTCGGGTTCGAAGCCGATTTCGTGCATGGATTTCGCGCGAGCAGCGGTTCGAGAGTGCATCGTAAAAAGTCGTGCAATTGACGGGCCGGATCGCGGCGCGCAAGAAGACGCAATCCGACGCCGAAGGCTGCGACGGAGCGCGACGCGCTCGGTGACCATTAAAAAAAATAAAAGCGGAGCACTCGCCGAATTCAGGTTGCGCCGGGTCACCGGACTTTCGTCGGCTGACACGGCCGATTGTTGCGGTTCGTTTCGGCCGGCGGTCGAGGCATGACCGCGCGAAGGGCCAATGATACCGAAGCGCACTGTTTTACGCTTCCGGTGCGAAGCCAGCGAAAGAGACAAGAGCATGAAGATCGCGATTTTCTTGGGCATACTTTCGGTATCGAGCAGTGCGTTCGCGCTCGACGGCTACGTCGAAAACACGGTCGGACAAATCTGGCGCGACGCGGGCGGCGCGTGCTGGCACACCGCGAGCTGGACTCCGGCGAAGATCGTTCCCGGTTGCGACGGCATGCCGCTGAACAAGCGCGTGCCCGCGCCGATCGCTACCGTGCCGGACAGCGATGCTGACGGCGTGCCCGACAATCTCGACAAGTGTCCCGGCACGCCAGAAGGCGCGCTCGTCGACGCCGTCGGCTGTCCGAAGAAGCTCGAACGCGAAGTGCAAATGAATTTAGACGTGACGTTCGCCACCGGCAAAGCGGACATCGTCGGCGACGCGAGCAAGGAAATTCGCAAAGTCAGCAAATTCATGAAGCAGTACCCGACGATCAAAGTTCGGATCGAAGGCTTCACGGACAATGTTGGCACGCCAGCGGACAATCAAAAGCTCTCGGAACGCCGCGCTGAAGCGGTCAAAGAGCAGCTCATTGCGGACGGCGTCAAAACCGATCGCCTGACGTCGATCGGTTTCGGCCAATCTAAGCCGGTCGCGGACAACAATACCGATGCCGGCCGCGCGCAGAATCGTCGCGTCATCGCGCACGCCCAAGCCGAGCGCGAGACGCTCGAGCTGAAAAAATAAGTACTAGCGCTTCACGCGCTTCTGTTTCGGGCGCGGCGCGTTGGCAAGTGCGTGTGCGGCTCCGAG
>DASYCL010000095.1:0-7800 GCA_036500245.1 Polyangiaceae bacterium
CCGCGAGCTCGCGCTCGAGCGCCTCGGCATGCTCTTCCAGTGCATCTGCGGAAACGGGGCGCTTGTTGCAGGCGATACGCAGGCTGCGCAGCACCTTCTGGCGATCGAACGGTTCGCGCTCGCCGTCCTTCTTGACGACGGTCGGCAGCGCGTGCTCGACGCGCTCGTAGGTCGTGAAACGACGTTTGCACGCGTCGCATTCACGCCGGCGCCAAGTCACGGTGCCACCGGCGGCGAGCCGAGAGTCGACCACGCGGCTGTCCATTTCGCGGCAGTACGGGCACTGCATGAGCTCTGTACCCGACGCGAGCCGGCTCGGCCCTACTAACCCTCGAACGCCGAAAAAATCAGCGTCACGTTGGTGCCGCCGAAGCCGAATGAGTTCGACATCGCGCGCTTGATCCGCCGTTCGCGGGCCTTATTGGGCACGAAGTCGAGCGGCACTTCGAGGTCTGGGTCTTGCAGGTTGATCGTGGGCGGAATGATGCCGGTCTCTATCGCTTTGAGGCAGACCGCGGCTTCGACCGCGCCGGCAGCGCCGAGCAAGTGACCCATCATCGATTTGGTCGAGCTGACCCAGAGCTTCTTGTCGAGCGCGTGCGCGCCGAACGTGTTCGCGACGGCCTTGGCTTCTTCCACGTCCCCGATTGGAGTCGAGGTGCCGTGCGCGTTGACGTATTCGATCTGCTCGGGATTGAGCTTCGCGTCTTTGAGCGCCCAGCGCATCGCGCGGGCGGCGTGAGCGTGATCCGGTGCGGGCTTGGTGATGTGGTAGGCGTCACTCGTCGCCGCATAACCGATGACTTCGGCTAGAATTTTCGCGCCGCGCTTCTTCGCGCGGGTCAGGGTTTCGAGCACGAGCGTGCCGCCGCCTTCACCGCAGACGAAGCCGTCACGGCCCTTGTCCCACGGGCGGCTGGCGCCTTGCGGATCGTCGTTGCGACGGCTGAGCGCGAACATCGCGCTGAAGCCCGCGATGCCGATCGGCGTGATCGTCGATTCGGCACCGCCCGCGATCATCACCTCTGCATCCCCGCGTTGCATCCAGCGCAAGGCTTCGCCGATGGCATGGCCGCTCGACGAACACGCGCTCGTGTGAGCGAGGCTCGGTCCGCGGAAACCAAACGCGATCGAAACTTGGCCGGCGGCCATGTTCGCGATCAAGGACGGGATGAAATACGGGCTGACTTTGCCCGGACCTTTTCGGTCGAGCGTGAGCGTGCAGCGCTCGAGGTTCTCCAGGCCGCCGAGTCCAACACCGATGAACACGCCGGTGCGGTCGCGCTCTTCCTCGGTCAAGTCCAGTTGGGCTTGTTCGAGCGCCATCTTGGTCGCGGCCATGGCGAACGTCGTGAAGCGCGAGACCTCTTTGATCTTCTTCCGCTCCATGAACTCGCCCGCGTCGAAGTTCTTCACTTCGGCGGCAATGCGAGTGGCATAGGCATCGGTGGCATCGAACAGCGTGATGGGCCCAACGCCGCTCTGGCCGTTGATCAACGACTGCCAAGTCGGTTCTGTGCCCACGCCGTTCGGCGTGACCAAACCGATTCCTGTGACGACGACGCGTTCCATCTATTCCTCAGACACAAATGGGGCAAGCCCGGGCTTCACCTGTTTTGGCTGACCCGGGCGGGCGCGCATGACCTGGAGCCGATTACTCAACTCGCCAGGTGCTTCTCGATGTAATCGACCGCGTCCTGCACACTGCGGATCTTCTCGGTGTCTTCGTCCGGGATGTCGATCTCGAACGCCTCTTCGAAGGCCAGCACCAATTCGACCAAGCCGAGCGAGTCAGCGCCCAAATCGTCGATGAACGTGGACTCCGGCTTGATGTCTTTTTCGTCGACATCGAGCTGTTCCTTGATGATCCGCTTCACTTCGGCCGTTACGTTGCGACCCTCAGCCATGATTCCTCCAGGGGCGCCTCTACCAGAGAGGCGTTCCCGCTTACACGTGTTTCTGTCAAACTGGGGTGATAACCCCAAAACTTACATGTACATCCCACCGTTGACGCGCAGGGCTTGGCCCGTCACGTAGCCGGCCTCGTCCGACGCCAAGTAGACGATCGCGGCGGCGATTTCCTGCGCCGTGCCGGTGCGACCGAGCGGCACCGCGGTCAACATCGAAGTTTTTTGCTCGCCCGTGAGCCCGCTTGTCATGTCCGTGTCGACGAAGCCGGGCGTGACCGCGTTCACGGTGATGCCGCGCGAAGCGTACTCGCGGGCGAGGCTGCGCGTGACGCCGAGCAGCGCCGCTTTCGAAGCCGAGTAAGCGGTTTGGCCCGCGTTGCCCATTTCACCGACCACACTCGACAGGAAGACGACGCGGCCCGTCTTCGCGCGCATCATCGTGCGGATGGCGGCGCGCGCGCAAGCGAGGGAGCCTTTGACGTTCACCGCGAAGATGCGGTCGAAGTCTTCGTCTTTCAAACGCAGTAATAGGCCGTCGATCGCGATGCCGGCGCTGGCGACCAAAATATCGAGCCGGCCGAGCCGTTTCGCTACTTCAGCGATGGATTTTTCGGCGGCTTCGCCGCTCGCCACGTCGAACTGCACGAGCTCGGCCTTGCCGCCGGCTTTTTCGATCGCTTGCGCGGCTTCGCGCGCCGCGCCCTCGTTGCTCACGTAGTTGATCACGACGTGCGCGCCGCGGCTTGCGAGCGCTTCGGCCGCGGCGCGACCGATTCCGCGCGAGCCGCCGGTGACGAGAGCTACTTTGCCGCTGAGATCGAACATGAGAGCTTCACAAAAAACGAGGCCTATTTGCCGGGTCGGGCGCCGTGTTTAGCACGTAGCCGGCTACGTCAAAGCGGGAAAATCTTTTCGCGGCGCGAACGATCTCGCCAAGCTGGCTCAACCAGCCGGTTTCGCGCTCGCGCGTCGCGTCAATTTAACCCGAGAAACTCGGGGATTTTGCCAATGCCGTCGGCGTCGCCGACACTCAGCACGCTGATCCGCTTGTCGATCCGTTTGACCAACCCGGCCAACACTTTGCCGGGGCCGATCTCGAGCGCATGCGTCACGCCGGCTTCCGCCATCACGGTGATGCTCTGCTCCCAGAGCACTGGGCCGTCGATCTGACGCACGAGCAAACGCTTTGCTTCGCCGGCATTTTGATTCGGCGCGGCGCTGACGTTGGCCACGACCGGGAAGCTCGGATCGCCGAGCGTGAGCCCGGCCAGTGCTTGCTCGACCGCGCGCGCGGCCGGCGCCATCAGCGCGCAATGGAACGGCGCGCTGACCTTCAGCGGAATTGCTTTGAGCTTCTTTCCGCCAGCGAGCGCCGCGGCGCGATCGACCGCGCGCTTGTGCCCCGAGATCACGATTTGCCCCGGCGCATTGAAGTTTGCGGGCGCAACCACGTCGCCCTGGGCCGCTTCGGCGCACAGCATTTCGATCGCGGCGCGATCGCCGCCCAGGATCGCGGCCATGCCGCCTTCGCCTTCGGGCACTGCTTCTTGCATCGCGCGGCCGCGCAGGTGCACGACGCGCACGGCGTCTTCCAGCGTGAATGCGCCGGATGCGACGAGCGCGCTGTATTCGCCCAGCGAGTGCCCGGCCGCGAACGCGGGCGCGGGCAAATTCGGCAGCGCTTTCTGGATCGCGGCCAGCGTCGCGATGCTGGTCGTGACAATCGCGGGTTGCGTGTGCTTCGTCAGCGTGAGCTCGGACTCGGGCCCTTCGAAGCAGAGCGCGCGAATCGAAAAGCCGAGCGCCTGATCCGCGCGCGCGAACACGCCCGCTGCTTCGGGGAATGCGCCGGCGAGCGCGCGTCCCATGCCGACCTCTTGCGCGCCTTGACCGGGAAATAGCCACGCGATTTTCACGCGCGCTCCTTACCACGGACTTTCGCGGGATCGAAAGCCGCAGCGCGTCGCAAATTTTGGGTTCAACGAAGCTCTCGCGGGACGCGCTGGTAGCTACCAGCGCGAGCCAATGGCGCCCGCGCTGAACCCAAAATCCTCGAGTCGCTCTCTCGTCTCCTTCGAGCCCGAGCGCGCGGGCCAGATGCCCTCTTTCTCCTCGCGCCCGAGCGCGCGCGAAGGGCATGGGCTCGCCTGCCCGGAAATAAAACAAAGCTACTGATTCGCCAGGCTGATCACGGTTCTCGAAAGAGAGGCGGCCACGTTGGAACTGACCGAACAGGCGCCGCTCGCGCGTCCAGTCGCGCGAGCGGCCAAGCGCTAATTCACGCGTAGGGCAAAAAGAATCACATTCGAACCAGCGCGCTGCCCCACGAAATTCCGGCACCGAGCGCGCACATCAGCACGGTGTCGCCCGGCTTGATGCGGCCGTCGCGCGTGCCTTCGTCGAGCGCGATTGGAATCGAGGCGCTCGAGGTGTTGCCGTAGCGATCGATGTTGAGCACGAAGCGCTCCATCGGGATGTCGAGCCGCTGCGCGACTTGCGAGATGATGCGTAGGTTCGCTTGATGCGGCACGACCCAGCGCACGCTGTCCGCGTCCATCTTCGCGTCCACGAGCGCGGAGCGGGAGGCGCTGGTCAGGTTTTTCACGGCCACCTTGAAGATGTCCGAGCCGACCATTTGCACTTTGTCCCGGCCGGCTTTGAGTGATTCTTCGCTGATCCGCTCTTTGCTGCCGCCGGCCGGGATCCAGAGCGAAGCGGCCTGGCTCGAGTCCGTATAGAGCTTGGTCGAGAGCAGGCCTCGGCCGTCTCCAGTCGCAGGCCCAAGCACCGCGGCGCCCGCGCCGTCCCCGAACAGGACGCAAGTGGTGCGATCTTTCCAATCGATCAAGCGGCTGAGCAGCTCGACGCCGATGATCAGCACGTGCTTGTGCAAGCCCGAGCGAATGAACTGATCGCCGATCGACATGGCGTAGAGGAAGCCGGCACACGCGGCCGAAACGTCGAAGGACGGAATCGCGCCCGCGCCGAGCTTCTGCTGCACGAACACCGCGCAGGCCGGCATCGGCAGATCGCCGCTGATCGTGCCGACGATGATCATGTCGAGATCGGCGGCGGTCAGCCCGGCCATCTCGAGCGCGCGGCGCGCGGCGATCGCGGCCATGTCGCTCGCGGTTTCATCTTCTCGCGCGACGTGGCGTTGTTTGATCCCGGTACGCTCGGTGATCCACTCGTCCGAGGTGTCGACGAGCTTTTCGAGGTCGTGGTTCGTGAGCACTCGCTCGGGCGCGTAGGCGCCGGTGCCGAGAATTCGACTGTGAGTGCTCTGCTCAGACGCCATGCTTTGTCGTACGCTCTCGGCCGAAGCCCGTCACGCAAAATGGTAGAACCAGTCGCGCCGCGCGCCTAGAGCCGAGGCATAGCTCCGCTCGGCGCGCCGAGAAAGTGCGCTCGCGGCGGATGCTGGGGCCAAATCGCGCATGCGCGCGCCGGATTTTAGCTCTCCGGCTTTTCGGTCTTGGCCACGGCTCGCCCCTTATAGAAGCCGCACGACGGGCAAACCCGGTGCGACACCGTGGGGGCGGAGCAGTTGGGGCAGGGCACCACGTTGGGCGCGCTGACTTTGTCGTGGTTCGCGCGACGCATGTCACGCTTGCTGCTGCTCAATCGGCGCTTCGGTACGGCCACGAGCTTACTCCTTACTCTTTCTCACGCAGGCGGCTGCGAAGGGCCGCCAGAGGTTGTAACCGCGGATCGATGGCGGGCTCTTGCCCAGCCGGGTCCGAGGGGGGCGCACCGATAGCGGGACCTTCGTTCGAAGGCAAGTCGGAACGCCGCGGGAACAGCGGGAGCTCCAGCAAAAGGAACTCGCGAAAGAACGGATCCAGCTCGATTTGGCTGCCTTCGTAGGTGTCGCGGGCGGCGGTCTCGACGCCCAGTTCTGCTTCTTCTTCGGGTTCTTCGCCGGCTTTGCGCCTGCGCGGGCCGGCTTTTTTGCCGCTCGCCGCGGCTTCCGGGCTGAGGCCGTGGCGCGCCTTCTTGGCCGCACGCGCGCCGAACTCCGACGTCGAAGGCGACAACATCAAAAAAATCTCGGGGCTGACATCGATCTCGAGCGGGTCGAGCGTGACCACGCACGGCATGCTGAGCGCAGCTTCGGCGTGCCCGCGCACCATCACGTCCTTGCCGCTTTTGCTGAGCTCGACGGTGGCGCTGCCGGCGCGACGCGGCGTCGCTTCCGTCCCTTCGAGCGCGTGGCGCAGCCAGACCTCATCGAGCGTGAAGGTCACGGTGCGCGGACCACGCTCGAGATCGGCAAGCGGCACGACGAAGACGGCTTTGCTCACGGGGCCGAGCTACTAGCGCCGTGCCCCGGCTCCTGCAAAGATCGCGCGGATTTCGCGGGAAAACGCGCACTTTACGCGATCGGCTTCGCGGTTCCGGGATTCTTCGCTAGCTTCCGTCGCGATGCGGCTCGGCGATAGCCTGACCTTCACCAGCCGCCGGCTCACGATCGCCATCGGCATCTACGCGCTCACGACGATCGTATTTTTTCTGTTCGCCGATTCGGCGGTGATTCACGAGCACACGCCGTGGAATCACTTCGCGCTGCTGGCTGATGCCTTTCGCCACGGGCGCTTGGACTTGGGCGGGCCGCCGCCCGCGTACACCGGCAACAACGATTTCGCGCGCTTCGAAGACAAGTACTTCGTGGTCTTCCCGCCGTTTCCTGCGCTGCTCTTGCTCCCGATCGTAGCGCTCGCAAAAACGCCCGAGCGCGTGCAAGACGGCAAATTTTTTCTCTTGCTCGCGGGCATCGCGCCCGCGGTTTTGTTTCTCGCGTTGGAGAAGCTCGGTCGCTTCGGGCGCGCGGAGATCAGCGAGCGCGTGAGCGTCGCGCTGGCGCTGTTGTTCGCGTTCGGCAGCGTGTATTTTTTTTCGGTCGAACAAGGTACGGTCTGGTTTGCGGCGCATGTCGTCGCGGCGGCGCTTGCGGCGTTGTATTTGCTCTTCGCGCTCGAAGCCGAAAAACCGTGGCTCGCGGGCATCGCGCTCGCCTGCGGTTTCGCGACGCGCACGCCGCTCTTGTTCGCTGCGCCGCTGTTCGTGCTCGAGGCGTTGCGCGTTTCGGCGAGCGCGGAAGCGATCGAGCGACGAGATTGGAAGGCGCTCTTTGCGTCGCTCGATCGCGCGCGCCTGTTGCGTCTACTCGTAACCTTTGCGTTACCGATCGCGGCCGTGCTCGCGCTCATGCTTTGGTATAATCAGGCGCGCTTTCACGATCCGTTCGAAGTCGGTTATCAGTATTTGGGCATCACCTGGCAGCGCCGGATCCAAAAGTGGGGCCTCTTCAGCTACCACTATTTGGCGAAGAACCTGGGCGTCTTGCTGACGAGCTTGCCGTACCGCACGCCGGGGCCTGGCGCAGCCGTGCCATTTCAAATCAACGCGCACGGCCTCGCGCTCTGGCTCACGACTCCGCTTTTCCTTTGGCTACTCTGGCCCAAGAAGACGCGCGCGCCGCACCTCGCGTTGTGGCTCACCGTTGCGTGCGTCGCGGTGCCGACGCTATTTTATCAAAACACCGGTTGGCTACAGTTCGGCTACCGTTTTTCGAACGACTACTCGATTTTCCTCTTCGCGCTACTCGCGATCGGCGGCTACCGCCGGGGCCGACTGTTCTGGATCGCCGCAACGTGGGCAGTGCTCGTCAACGCGTTCGGCGCGGCGACCTTCGGAAAACCAAGCGGCGCCGCCTACTACTTCCAAGAGAATACCCAGCGCGTGCTGTATCAGCCGGATTGACGAGTCGAGATTTCACCGCCAAGGCGCCCAAAGGCCGCCGAGATCGCCAGCTGATTTGGGGTTGAGCCTTGCCGCGCAGATTGCGCCGCGAAAACGGCGGTACTTCGCGCGGTGAGTCCAAACGACG
>DASYCL010000096.1:0-2285 GCA_036500245.1 Polyangiaceae bacterium
GCATCCGCGTCCATCGTCCCACCCCGCCCGGTTGCGCAGCCGCCGCGACCGGTATCGCTCCCACCTCGACCGGCCGGAACCAGCGTGGCGCCCGCGGCTCGGCCTTCCGGTACCCCACCGCCACCACCCGTGCGCGGCTTAGCCCGCCCTCCGCCACCGAGCATGCGGCCCGCTCCGCCGAGCGCGCAAAGTGCATCGTCGAGTTTGCGACCACCACCGCCCAGCATGCGCCCGGTCGCGCCGAGTCTGCCCGCTGCAAGCGCCGCGTTCACTAGCGAGGAGCACGCCCCAGCGACGACGCCTGGCGGCGCGCCGAGCGCGGCAGTCGTCAACTCGGTGGCGAGTGCGAACGCAGAAAGCGAGTCGTCCACGCACTCCGCGTCGACGGCGCCCGTGTCGCTCGACATCGCGGCGACGCCTGCGACGCCAACCGTCACCGAAGTTCCACCGCCGTCACGCGCGACACCGACGGTTCCCTCGCCGAGCGCAGAGCCGGCACCGGCAGCGCCGCCGCTCGTGTCACGCGTGCTGACCGCCCTCGGGCTCGGCGCGAGCCCCGCGCCGCACCCCGCCGCGCGCGAAGAACGCGAGCCCGTGCGCACTCCCAGCGTGCGCCCCGAATCCAGCCGAATTCAAGCGCTTTTAGCGGATCTGATGGCGGCGCGCAAAGAAGTCGCCGAGCGCGCCGCGGAGCTTCGCGTCGTGATCAACGAGCGCAACACGCTGCGCACGCGGCTCGTCAGCGTGGAGAACAAGGCCAATGAGCTCGCCTCGGCGTTTCGCGCCGAGGCGCAGCTGCGCAGTGAGTTCGTCGACACGCACGCGGCGAGCAGCGCTTCGCTGCGCACGCGCGTGGCCGAGCTCGAGGCAGAGCTCAAACATTTGCCCGAGCTCGAGCTCAGAGTCGTGGAGCTCGAAGGCGCGCTACGCGAACGGGACGAGCACATTCGCGAGCTCGACGAGCAAGCCAGGCGGCCCGATTCGAAACCACCCGGCGAGCGCGTCGGCCTCAGACGCATTCGCGGCATCGGCCCGGCTTACGAGCGCGCGCTGCTCGCGATCGGCATCACCACTGTCGCGCAAGTCGCGCAGTTTACGCCCGAAGAGATCGAGCGCATCGCACCCCTGATCAAAGCGCGCGCCGATCGCATCCTACGTGATGACTGGGTCGGCCAAGCCCGCCTGCTCGAAGCCGAAGGCGAGTAGACCCAAACCGTGCGACGCCAAATCCGCCAGCGCGCGATTGTTTTGGGGCTGGGGCCCCAAAACAGGACACGACGACACGACGCGAAACCGTACAATCCCGCCGAGAAGGCCCTGCGCGCCGGGTTAAATCTCGGCTAAAATCGCCGTTTGGCAAACGTGTCCTCGAAGAACCCGTCCAGCACCGAGCGCATCAAGGCCGGCAGCGCCGCTGACGACGTGCTCGGCGCTGAGCGACAAACCAAAAAGCTGCTCTCGAGCTTGCGGCTGAAGGTTGCGTTCATGCTCTTCGTGAGCGCGCTCTTGATCGGTTTGTGCGGCATGATCTTCACGCTCGTGTCGCACATCTTCGGTGCGCTCACGCCGGCGATCCGCAGCGACTTGATGTGGAAGGCCGAGCGCGGCGCGGCCGAGCTCGCGCACTCGGCAGAGTACGGCCTCGTGCTGGCGGACGAGCGCGAGATCTCGCGCGCATTCGAAGCCTATGCGAGCGATCCCGACATCCTCAGTATCGTCGCGACGGATGCGAAAGGCACCGTGCTCGCCAAACGCGGCGAGCCGCCGATCGACGTCGCATCGGCGTTTGCGCAAACGTCGCACGGCGTCCGCGAGCTCAACGGCACCTTCGCCGCTTCCAAGGAGGCGTTGATCGAAGGCAGCGCGGTCGGGCGCGTGATCGTGTTCGTTTCTACCGCGCGGCTCGACTCCGGTACGCAATTGAAGAGCGAGATTCTGTGGACCGCCGTGGTCGGCTGCGGGATCGGACTATTGTGCAGCTTCTTGTTCGTCGGTTTTTACGTTGGCCCGCTGATCCGCGTCACCGAACGCGCCTTCGCGCGGCTCGAAAAAACCACCGCGGCCGCGCTCGAAGCCGCGCGCTTAAAGAGCGAATTTTTGGCCAATATGAGCCACGAAATTCGCACGCCGATGAACGGCGTCCTCGGCATGCTCGAGCTCCTGCTCGGCACGCCGCTCGACGCCAAGCAGCGCCGCTACACCGAAACCCTACGCACTTCCGCCAACGCACTGATGACCGTGCTCAACGACATCTTGGATTTTTCCAAAATCGAAGCCGGCAAGGT
>DASYCL010000097.1:0-3836 GCA_036500245.1 Polyangiaceae bacterium
GGCTAGGACGAGCGCGCGGCGCACTTCGTTTTCGAGTTGACGGATGTTGCCCGGCCAGCGATAGGCGGACAAGGCATCCATCGCGGCCTTGGAGATCGTCACCTTCCGTTTCTCGGCATAGCGATTCACGAAGTGGCGCACCAAGAGCGGAACGTCGCTTGATCGTTCGCGCAGCGCGGGCACGCGCAAACTGACAACGTTCAACCGGTAGTACAAATCTTCGCGGAACTTTCCCGCTGCGACCAATGCCTCCATGTCGCGATGAGTCGCGCCGATCACGCGCACATCGACGAAGCGCGCGCTCTCCGAGCCGACCGGACGTACTTCGCCGTTTTGCAAGACACGCAGCAGTTTGGTTTGCATGCCGAGACTCATCTCGGCGATTTCGTCCAAGAAGAACGTGCCGTGATCGGCTACCTCGAACAGGCCGGCGCGCGGCCGAGTCGCGCCGGTGAACGCGCCGCGCACGTGACCGAACAAGGTCGCCTCGAGTAGGCCCTCGGGGATCGCGCCGCAGTTCTCGCTGACGAACGGCGCTTTCCCGCGCGGCCCATTTTCGTGGATGGCGCGCGCGACGAGCTCTTTGCCGCTGCCGGATTCGCCCAAGATCAGCACCGGCACGTCCGCGCTCGTCACGCGGTCGACCAACTTGAGTAAACCTCGCACGGCATCGCTTTGCCCGACGATCGAACCGTACGCAAAGCGTGTGTCGCGCGCGTCGCGCGTGCGCGCGAGTTCGCGCTCGGCAACCTCGAGCTCGGCTTCGCGATGCGCGAGCCGCGCGGCGAGCTTCGCTTCGGCGCGTTCGGCCCGGCGCGCCGCGCGGCGAAGCAGGAGCTGATTCTTCGCGTCCGAAATCGCGATTGCCGCGAGCGTGCCGAGCAGTCGCACCCACGACAATTCACGCGCGCCGAACGCGCCACGCCGAACGCGATCGTCGAGGTAGACCACGCCGAGCGCTTCGCCACGCGCCATCAGCGGCACCGCCAGCACGCTGCGCAACTTGAGCGCGTGCACGCTGACGTGAAGCTCCGGCAAATCCCCAGCCGCGTCCACCGCGACCACCGGCTCGCCCAACTCGAGCGCGCGCCGCGCCAGGGACTGACTGAGCGCGAGCTGCTCCGGACCGAGATCGACGCGCCGCAAATTGCGTGCGGCGCGCGGCTTCAATTTGTCTCCGGGTGCGCGGAGCAGCAAAAGTCCGCGCTCGACTCCAGTCCAAAGCACGAGCGCGTCGACGACTTGACGAAGCAGCGGGCGCAAGCGATCGCGTTGGCTCAAGCCGCGCACGAGCGCCTCCACATCCGCGATTTGCTCGGGCAAAATCCCCGAATCCGTCCCGATTTCCGCGGCGCGCACCCAATCGAGCGAGCGGGCCGAAGTCGCGAGTTCGGCCGGAATGCGGCGCAAGAACTCGCGCGCGGCGTCGCCCGCGGCGGCCGCCAAGCGACGGGCAGCGTCCGCATCCGAGACGCGCGCCGCGAGCAACGCACCGAAATGTAGCGCGCGACCGCGCGCGGTCAAAGACGCGCGGGCCGAGCTCAGCGCATTCAATTCCGCGATCGGTACGTCCGCGCGGACGGCCTCGCGTGCGTGGAGTTCGCGCGCTGCGCGCGCGCCCCACCACTCGAGACGCGCGTCGAGCGCGGCGCCTTCGCGACGCGCGTTTGCGTCGAAGCCCACGACGTCGACTTCTGCGCCGTGCAAAAGCAAGCGTGAGGCCGCGCGCAGAGTGTCGTCTTCCAGTTCGAGCAACCCGAGCGCGCGTTCGGCTTGTTCGAGCGCATCGGCATCGCGCTCCGCGACATCCGAAAGCACCAAGTGAGCGTAACCGCGACAGCGCTCGTCACCCGAAGCGCGAGCGAGAGACACCGCTTCGAGCGCCGCGCTCTCTGCGTCCAGCTTTGCGCCCGCGCCGGCGTGAACTTGCGCAACCGAGAGCAACGCGCGGGCGGCGTCGCCCGTGCGGCCCAGAGCCTCGAATAGGAGCAAACTGCGACGGGCCGCGGACAGCGCCTCGCCGAGCTCGCCCAAATTGGTGGCAGCCGCGGAAAGCCCGGTCAAATACGTCGCTTCTTCGCGCAGCGCGCCGGAGCGCGCCGCGAAATCCGCAGCCGAACGAAACGCACGCAGCGCGGGTTCCGCGTCGCCTGCGGCGTGCGCGAGCATGCCGAGCACGGCTTCGGCGCGCGCGCGCTCTTCATCCTCGGACGCGTGCAATCGCGCGCGCGTCGCGCTCTCGAAGGCGGCTTGGTGTCGGCCGAGCGCGAGCTCGATCAGCGCGCGCGTTTCGAGGCTCACGCTGCCGCGCGCGAATGGCGCGAGCAACTTTTCGGCCTGCTCGAGCTCACCCGCGTCGAGCGCGATGCGCGCGCGGATCGCCGAGGTTCGCTCGCGCTCGAGCTCGGACAAGCTTTCGAGAGCGAGCGCATCGAGCAGCGCGAGGGCACCCGCGCGGTCCTGCGCCCGACGACACAGCTCCGCGCTCGCAACGCGCGCTTCGATTTCTGAAAATAGCGCGAGCAAGGACAACGCGCGGCCGAGCTCGCCCCGCAGGCGGAATGCGCGCGCGAGAGCGAGCGCGAGGCCGAGCGGTTTGCCAGCGCGGCGCACCAGTGTTTCGCCGCGCTCGAACCAAGTGGGATCGGGCTCGGCGCTGCGCAGTGCGAGCGCGACGTCGACGGCGGTCGCGTCTTCGGCGATGCGATCGGGAGCCTTGCCGTGTTCGATCGCGGCGAGCGTGATGCTTTCGGGTTCGCTCTCTGTGCACAGTTCGAGCAAGCGAGCGAGTAGAGCGGCTTCATCGAGCTGGCGCAGAGCCGGCCAACTCGCGGCGACCGGGCCGATCAGCGCCACCAAGAAACGCTTGCGCGTGTCGTCCGTGAGCTCGCGGAGCGGCGCGGCCGCGCCGTCTTCGGGCGCTATGCCGCGCAGTTTGAGGATGCCTTGAGCGAGTGCGCAGCTTTCATCGAGCCAGCCGCGCGAGGCTCCGGTCACGCCGAGCTCGAAAGTGCGATGGCGCGCGAGCTGAAAAATCTCGGCTTGGCGCGTGCACAAATAGCTTCGCTCGACCGCGGCGCGACGGCGCAAGACCAAGTTCGCGTCATCGAGCACGGCGCCGAGCGAGCGCGCACGGCGCAGCACCCAGCTCGCCGAAGGGCGCACACCCGGAGCCTCGGCCAGCAGCGCGCGCGCAATTTGCCCGAGTTCGCTCGCAGGGAGCGCGACTACCTCACGCGCCACATTCGCAGCTGCATTCGGCAGCAAGATCTCGAGCAGCGTCGCGCCGAGAGCCCACAGGTCGCGCGCACGAGCGTCGCTTTCACGGTCGGAAAAAACTTCGGGCGCGAGGTAGCGGCGCGTACCGCCCGCGGGCTGTGCTCGTTGCGCCGAGCCGCTCAGCCCAAAATCGATCAAGCGCGCGCGCTCGTGGCCGATCACGATGTTCGCCGGCTTCACGTCACCGTGCGCGGCGCCGGCTGCGTGCAACGCCGACAGCGCGCCGCCGATGTCGCGCGCGACGATCGTCGCGAGCAATTCTCTCCGCGCTGGCGAAAGCGCCGGTTCGGCCAAAAGCCGATCGAGGCTCGTACCCGGCGCGGACGAAAGCAGCAGATACGGCGCGCCCGGTTCGATTCGCACGCCGAGCTCGGCGGCGAGCGCCGCTCCAGCCAAACCGACGCCGAGCAAGCGCGGAAACTCCGGAGCTCGAGCAAAGAGCAAACGTTCCGCCTCATCAGCGAAGCGATGCGCCTCGGCCGGCCCCTTACCGAGTTTGAGCGCGCAGGCAGCGCCGTCTTCGCTTTGGCCAAGCCAAACCGAGCTCGTCGCCCCGC
>DASYCL010000098.1:0-10514 GCA_036500245.1 Polyangiaceae bacterium
GGTGATCGCTACGCGCTCCGCTTGTCCGACGTCGCGAGCTTGCACACGGATCGCCCGCTCACGCCCGCTCCGAGTGAGCTCTCCGAGCTACGCGGCATCGCCGGATTTCGCGGCGTGCTCACCCCCGTCTACGATCTCGGAGCCTTGCTCGGGTATGCCGCGACACCCACAGCCAGGTGGCTGTGCGTAGCTCGTGGGTCGTCGCCGATCGCGTTCCTGTTCGAGTCGTTCGAGTCGCACTTGCGTCTCGCTCCCGAACGGATCTCCGCCGGAGACGGCTCGAAACACGCCATACGCGGCACGGTGCAAGCCGATTCCGCCGCGATCCCGTGGCTCGATCTTCCTCTTCTCATCGCTCGAATTGCCGCACGAATCAAGGCCTCCGGGCCATCGCAGGAACGGTGACTGATGCGCATCAATTGGACCTTTGGACGGAAGCTCGCACTCGGCTTCGCGATTGCAATACTCGCGGTGCTCGTGATCGGCGTCTCGGGCTACCGTAGCACCGAGCACCTGATCGAAAACGATCACTGGGTGACGCACACGTACGAAGTGCGCACCAAGCTCGGCGATCTATTCTCCGCATTGAAGGATGCAGAGACGGGGCAACGCGGTTTCGTGATCACCGGCGACGACGCCTTCCTCGAGCCACATCGGGTGGCGCTCCCGCAAATCGAGCTGCTCTTCAATCAGGCGCGAAACCTCGCAACTGACAACGACGCCCAGCAGCACCGGCTGACGGAGTTGAAGTCCCTACTCGACACGAAACTCGGCGAGATGCAGGCCGTGATCGACCTGCGCAAAACGCAGGGCTTCGAAGCCACGGAGAAGGTCGTAGCCGCAGGCGCGGGCAAGATCACCATGGACAAGATCCGCGCGTTGATCGCGCAGATGGACGACGAGAATGCCGCTTTGCTCAGCCATCGCGCCGCCGAGGCCGAGCTCAGCTCCGAGAACACGAAGACGACCATCTTGTGGGGCAGCCTCGCTGGGATACTGTTCGTCGCCGCAGCCGGTGGCCTGATCGCGCGCTCGCTCGCCTCGCAAATTGGAGCGGCCGTACACCACATTCAAACCTCTTCCGCCGAACTTCAGTCGGCCGCGAATCAGCAGGCGACGGGTGCGAAAGAGCAGGCTTCCGCGATGACCGAGATCTCGACGACGATCAGCGAGCTCTTGGCGACATCGCGACAAATTGCCGAAAGCGCGCGGCGTGTCGCCGAGATCGCCGAGCAGACCGCGGCCGCCGCTCGCACCGGCGATCTCACGGTCGAAAAAGGGCATGAATCGATCTCGGGCATTCGACGTCAGGTCGACACGATCGTTCACCACATGCTCGATCTCGGCAAGAAATCCCAGCAGATTGGCTCCGTACTCGACATCGTGCTCGAGCTCGCGGAGCAGACGAACATCCTCGCGATCAACGCTTCGATCGAAGCGGCGGGCGCGGGCGATGCCGGACGCCGCTTCGGCGTCGTCGCGGACGAGATCCGGAAGCTTGCCGATCGCGTTGGCGGTTCGACCAAAGAAATTCGAGGCCTGATCGACGACGTGCGAAGCGCGGTGAACACGACGGTGATGACGACCGAGACTGGCTCGAAAGCGGTAGAAGCCGGGGCCGACCAGTTCGGCCGAGTCGCGGCTGCGTTCGGTCAGATCAGCGCGCAAGTCGCGACCACCACCGAGGCGGCGAAGGAGATCGAGCTTTCGACCAAGCAGCAGGCGACCGCGGTCGAACAAGTCAACGTCGCGATCACGAACGTGTCGCAAGCGTCGAAAGAAACCGAAGTGAGCACCGGGCAGACGCTGCGCACTGCCGCCGAGCTCTCCCATCTTTCGCGCGAGCTCTTGCGTTTGGTGCAGCCGCAAGTCGAATCCGCCGGGCGTGCCGGTTCGAGTAGCTGATAAATGGCGGATCCTTACAGGTACTTCCGCATCGAGGCGGGAGAAATCCTGGGGCAGCTTCAAAAAGGGCTGCTCGAGCTCGAACGGGGTGCGCCTTCCGCGCACGCGACCATCGCGGCGCTATTGCGGCAAGCGCACACGTTGAAGGGGGCCGCGCGCGTCGTGAAGCAGCTTACGATCGCCGATCTCGCGCATGCAATCGAAGACATCTTCGTTCCGATCCGCGACAGCGGCGCGCAAGTCGAGGCGAACTCCGTCGGCCAAGCGTTGGTGCACCTGGATGCGATGCGCGCGGCGCTCGCCACGCTCGACGCGCCTTCGACGCCGGAGAAAAAGCCGGAAGCGCGGGCGCAAGCCGCATCCGAAGAGCTTTGGACAGCGAAGCCCAACGCCGAGGATTTGGATTTGCTGATGGATGGCCTTGGCGAAGTGGGCGGGCAACTCGGCGTGATCCGTCGGGCGCGCCGCTTGCTTGAGCGCGCGAAGGGCACGGCCGATTTGCTGGTCGGTCGCGTGGCTCTGCGCCGCGACCGAGTTGACCCCGGCGAAAGCGCCAATTTACGCGTGCTCGGGGAAGAACTTCAAGCGACGCTCGAGGCTGCGGAGCGCGCGCTTGCGAGTGGGACCGAGCAAGCCAGTCGTGAGCTCGGTCAGGCGCGCGATGCCGCCGAACGCTTGCGCCTGGTCCCGGTCGAATCCATTTGGGGCTCGCTCGAGCGCACCGCGCGCGACGTCGCGGTGAGCTTGGAAAAAAACGTGCGCTTCGTCGCTGAAGGCGGCAAAGTTCGGCTCGATGCGGACGTGCTCGGCTTGTGTCAGCGGGCGCTGATTCAAGCGGTGCGCAACGCGGTTGCCCACGGCATCGAGCCACCCGCAGCGCGCAAAGCAATCGGCAAGGCGCCGAATGGTACTGTAACCGTGTCGGTCGAGTTGCGCGATCGCTATGTCGTCTTCAGCTGTCGAGATGACGGTCGAGGCCTCGATCTCGAAGCCGTGCGGCGTAGCGCGGAGCAGCACGGCCTATCGGCGGCCGAGGCGCGCAACATGAGCGCGGATGAAATCGTTCAGCTGCTCCTCCGCGGTGGCATCAGCACCGCACACGCGGTTACCGGCGTTTCCGGTCGAGGTATCGGTCTCGACCTCGTGCGCGAGACCGCGGAGCGACTCGGCGGCAGGGTCGCGTTCGAAAGCGCCGCTCGCCAAGGCACGACGCTTACGCTCGCGGTGCCTGCTTCCTTGTCCGCGTTGAGCGCGCTTTTGGTCGAGGTTTCTGGGCAAGTCGTGGCGCTGCCGCTGAGCTCGATCCAAGGCACCGCTCGCAAGCGCGCAGCCGAGATTGCGCACAGCGCGGACGGCGAGGCGGTCGTGGTCGATGGAAAACTGATTCCGCTCGTCCCGCTGGCGCGGCTGCTCGGAGCCGGCGAGTTCGACGATGAGCGCAAACAGAACCGCTCCGCGATTTTCGTCTCGGCCGATGCCCACACGGTCGCGCTCGAGGTCGACAATTTGCTCGGGGTCGAAACCATCGTCGCCCGCGAGCTGCCGGAGCTTTCGCTGCTATCGGCGGCGGTTTCGAGCGCGTCGCTGGACGTCGACGGCAACCCGCGCTTGGTGCTGAGCCCGGGTGGAGTCGTCCGCGCGGCGTTGCGAGCGACCGCGGCGCCGAGCGTGGCCGCAGCGCGCGCCGCGCCGATCTTGGTGATCGATGATTCGCTCACCACGCGCATGCTGGAACAAAGCATCCTCGAATCCGCAGGCTACGAAGTCGAGCTCGCGAGCTCGGGAGAGGAGGCGCTCGAAAAGGCAAAACAGCGCAAATATGCGCTATTCCTCGTCGACGTGGAGATGCCCGGCATCGACGGATTCACGTTCATCGAGCGCCTGCGAGAGGAGCCGACGCTGCGGAACATCCCGGCGATTTTGGTGACTTCGCGCGCATCGGCGGCCGATCGCGAGCGCGGCGTCGCGGTGGGTGCAGTGGCACACATCGAGAAGAAAGAGTTCAACCAGTCAGATCTGTTACAGCGGATCAAGAAGCTCGTGGGTTGAGGATGGATAGAATCCGCGTACTCGTCGTGGAAGACTCGTTGTCCGTGCGCAAGCGGCTGGTCGAAGTGTTGACATCGGATGCCACGTTCGAAGTCATTGGTGAAGCCGAAAACGGGCAGCAAGCAATCGAGATGTGTCGCGCGCTGCGACCGAACGTGGTCACCCTCGATATGCATTTGCCGGTCATGGACGGCGTGTCCGCGACCGAGCACATCATGGGTCATTTCCCGACGCCAATCCTGATCGTCTCGTCTTCGACGAACCGCGGCGATTTGTTCAAGACCTACGACGCGCTCGCCGCCGGCGCAGTGGACGTCTTGGAGAAGCCGACCGGCGAAGAGCCGGACGGTTCGTGGGAAAAGAAATTTTTGAGCGCGGTCCGGTTGGTCTCGAAAATCCGCGTGATCACCCACGTGCGCGCCAGGCTCGGCGGCGCTGTGCGGGCCGAAAGCGTGCCGGCGATGCCTGTAGCTCAGTCGGAGCTCGGGCGCTCGGTGATCGCCGTCGGCGCGTCGACGGGCGGACCGGGCGCGTTGGTCGAAGTCTTGCGCCGAATCCCGCGCGGCTTGCCGGCGACGATTCTGATCGTTTTGCACATCGACGAGCCGTTCAGCTCGGCTTTTGCCGAGTGGCTCGGCAGTCAGACCGCTCACGCGGTTCACTATGCGACGGGCGGTGAAGCGGTTGCGCCGTCCGGCAAGGGTCGAGTGTTCATGGCGCCGCCGGGGAGTCACCTGATCGCGCGCGGCGGAAGGCTCGTACTGAGCAGCGAGGCCGAGCGGCACTCGTGCCGCCCTTCGGTGGACGTGCTCTTCGAATCGCTGGCCCTCGAATGCGCGCGTCAGACCGTGGCTTGCTTGCTCACGGGCATGGGTCGCGATGGAGCCTCGGGTCTGCTGGCGTTGCGCCGCGCCGGCGCGTTCACGATCGCGCAAGACGAAGCTTCATCCGTGATTTACGGGATGCCGCGCGAAGCGGCTCTGCTCGGCGCGGCCGAAAGCATCTTGTCGCTCGCGGAAATTGGACCGGCGGTAACGCGCGCTACGGCCAAGCTGGGTTCATCCGCATGATGCCGGTCGCGCTGATCGTCGACGATAGCCTCACGGTTCGAATGGACTTGGCCGAGGCCTTCGAAGCCGCGGGGTTTCGCGTCGTTTTGGCGACCACGGTCGCCGAAGGCCGCACCCTGCTGAACACGGAGCGGATCGACGTTGTGATTTTGGACGTAGTCCTGCCGGACCAAGACGGCATCGAGCTACTGCGCGAAATTCGCGCCGTACCGAGCGCCGCAGCTCCGTTCGTCTTGCTGCTTTCGGGCGAAGCGGATGTTCGCGATCGCATCCGCGGCATTCAAGTCGGAGCCGACGACTATGTCGGCAAGCCGTACGACACGAACTACGTTACTGCGCGCGCCCGCGAGCTCTTGCGTTCGCGCAAACCCGTGCTCGCGGCAGGACGGCAAACGATCTTGGTGATCGACGACAGTCCGACCTTTCGCGGCGAGCTGCGCGATGCGCTCGAGCGCGCGGACTATGCGGTCGTTACCGCGTCGGACGGCGAAGAGGGCCTGCGCATCGCCGACAACGTGCGGCCGACCGCGATCCTCGTCGACAGTCAAATGCCGGGCATCGACGGCAGCACCGTAATCCGCCGGGTGCGGCTGGATGCAGCGCTGCGCGCGACGCCCTGCGTGCTACTCACGGCATCCGAAGATCGCGGCGCGGAGCTCCGCGCGCTGGACGCGGGCGCGGACGCGTTCGTGCGCAAGGAAGATCTCGAGCTCGTCTTGGCGCGCATCTCGGCGGTTTTGCGGGGCACTTCGCTGGAACCCGCAGAAGCCGCGAGCTTGGTTGGGCCGAAGCGTGTGCTCGCGATCGACGACAGCCCGACTTACTTGCACGAGCTCTTGGCCATCTTGCGTGGCGAAGGCTACGACGTCGTTCCCGCGCGCTCCGGCGAAGAAGGGATGCAGATCCTCGCGCTGCAATCCTTCGATTGTATCTTGCTCGACTTGCTGATGCCAGGCATCGACGGCATCGAGACTTGCCGCAGGATCAAATCCTCGCAAATATTGCGCGATGTTCCGCTGATCATGTTGACCGCGGCCGAGGACCGCGGAGCGATGATCGAGGCGCTCGGCGTCGGTGCGGACGACTTCATCTCGAAGTCGAGCGAACTCGAAGTACTACGAGCTCGCGTGCGAGCGCAGCTCAGGCGCAAGCAATTCGAGGACGAACATCGCGGAATTCGCGAAAAATTGCTGCGTTCGGAGCTCGAAGCAGCGGAGTCGCGCGCGGCGCACCAGCTGGCCGAGACTCGCGCGCGACTGGTCGACGAATTGAAGGGAAAAAACCAAGAGCTCACCCACGCGTACGCCGAGCTGCAAGCCGCGCAAACCCAGCTCGTGCAGTCGGCGAAGCTCGCTTCTCTCGGCGAGCTCGTCGCGGGCGTGGCCCACGAAATCAACAACCCGCTTGCGTTCGTGATCAGTCACCTTTCGACGGTTCGGCGCGCGGTCGGCAAAATCGACGACAAAATCGGCCAGGGCTTCGCGCCCGACGAGCTGGCGCTCTGGCGCCGCGCGGTCGATCGCCTGGGCGAAATGGACGGCGGGCTTCAGCGCATGCGCGACCTAGTGCTCAAGCTTCGCACCTTCTCTCGACTCGACGAAGGCGAGCGCAAGGTCGTCAGTGTTCGCGAGTGCGTCGAGTCGCTGCTCACGATCCTCGGACATCGCCTGAAAGATCGCATCGACGTGGAGACGCGCTACGGCGAGCCGGATCAACTCGATTGCTATCCGGGACTACTCACTCAAGCGATTTTGAATTTGGTCGCCAATGCGATCGATGCGATCGAGGGCAAGGGCAGCATCGTCATCACCACCGGCGCGGACGGCGAAGTCTATCGAATTTCGGTGACGGACACGGGCTCCGGCATCCCCGAAGCTTTGCGCGAGCGCATTCTCGATCCGTTCTTTACGACCAAGCCGGTCGGGCAGGGCACTGGGCTGGGTCTTTCGATCACGTATTCCATCGTGCGAAAACATGGTGGAGTGCTGGCGTTCGCTCACGCCGCGGGCGGCGGAACCGAGGCGATCATCCGCATCCCGATCCTGCGCGAGAGTTGAACCCGCGGCTCGACGCGGCCGAGCGAGAGCCCGAGCTGTCCCATCGAGGCAACAAACTACGCCTCAGGAGCGCGCGGCGCGCACGCGGTTACTCGAACAGCTGCGGCGAATCACGCGCGCACGCGCGCGCGATCTTCACCGGCAGCTTTGGCACTCGTCATGCTTTTGCGTCGTAGCATGAATGTCAGCGATTTTCTGTTGCAGCGGCTTTCGGAGTGGGGCGTAAAACAGGTTTACGGCTATCCCGGTGACGGCATCAACGGGATCATGGGGGCGTTCAATCGCAATGACCATGGGATCCATTTCGTCCAGGCGCGGCACGAAGAGATGGCGGCATTCATGGCTTGCGGGCACGCCAAATTCACCGGTGAAGTCGGGGTCTGTCTGGCCACGTCGGGCCCCGGCGCGATTCATTTGTTGAACGGCTTGTACGACGCGAAGCTCGATCACATGCCGGTCGTGGCGATCGTCGGGCAATCGGCGCGCTCGGCGCTCGGCGGCTCGTATCAACAAGAAGTCGATTTGACGACCTTGTTCAAGGACGTAGCGCACGAGTACGTGCAAACCTGCGTCACCCCCGAATCAGCGAAGCTATTGATCGACCGCGCAGTGCGCATCGCGAAGGCGGAACGCACGGTGACCTGCGTGATCTTCCCGAAGGACGTGCAGGAGCTCGATGCGGTCACCGAGCCCGCGCACGCGCACGATCAGGTCCCGACCTCGCTCGACTACTCCGATCCACGCGTGGTCCCGCTGCCGGCGCAGCTCGAACGCGCCGCGGAGATTCTGAATCGCGGCGAGCGCGTGGCCATGCTGGTTGGAAACGGCGCGCGCGGCGCGGTCGACGAAGTGCTCGCCATCGCGGAGCGCCTCGGCGCGGGCGTTGCCAAGGCGCTACTCGGTCGCGCGGGCGTGCCCGACGATTTGCCGTACGTCACCGGCCCGATCGGCCTGCTCGGCACGCGACCGAGCTACGAGTTGATGATGAATTGCGACACGCTGTTGATGATCGGCTCGAGTTTTCCGTATTCGGAGTTTCTGCCCAAGCCGGGCCAAGCGCGCGGAGTGCAGATCGACATCGATGGTCGCAACGTCGGGATGCGCTATCCGATGGCCGTGAATTTGGTGGGGGACGCCAAGGACACGCTGCAAGCGCTGTTGCCGTTGCTCGAGCAAAAGCAGGCGAGCGCGTGGCTCGAAAAGATTTCGAAAAACAACGACGAGTGGCGTGAGCTGATGGCGGAACGCGCCGGGCAAGATGCAAACCCAATCAATCCGCAGCGCGTGTTCAGCGAGCTCTCACCGCTCTTGCCCGAACGCTGCATTTTGACCGCGGATTCGGGCTCGGCTGCCAATTGGTTCGCGCGCAATCTCACGCTCAGGCGCGGCATGCTCGCGAGCTTGTCCGGTGGTCTCGCGACGATGGGCCCCGCGGTACCTTACGCGATCGCAGCCAAATTCGCGCACCCGGATCGACCCGTGATCGCTTTCGCGGGTGACGGCGCGATGCAGATGAACGGCAACGGCGAGCTCATCACGATCGCGAAGTACTGGCGAGAGTGGTCCGATCCACGTTTGATCGTGCTCGTTCTGGAGAACCGCGATCTCAACATGGTGACCTGGGAAATGCGCGCGATGTCCGGCGACACGCGCTACGCCGCGTCGCAAGACATCCCGGAATTTCCGTATGCGCGCTACGCGGAGCTGCTCGGGCTGCAAGGCATCGAAGTCGAGCGCCCCGAACAAATTTCAGCTGCGTGGCGGACCGCGCTCAGCGCAAATCGACCGGTCGTGATTCAAGCGCGGGTCGATCCCGACGTCGCTCCGTTCCCGCCGCACATTTCGCTGAAGCAGGCCAAGGCCTTCGGCATGAGCTTGCTCAAAGGAGACAGCGAGTCGGGCGGAGTGGTGAAACAAGCTATCTCACAGCTGTTTCCCAGCATCGGCAACAAGCTCGACTAGCGCGTTCGGTCGTTCGCGAGTGCCCGGAGTGGCGCGATTCGCAGCGTGCGAGTCGCGCCACTCGGCAACTCATCATCGGTCGTCAGTGCCCGCCGCTGCCGCTTCCTGAACCGCTGCCGCTCCCCGAACCGCTGCCGGTTCCTGTGCCCGAGCCCGAGCCTGTTCCACTGGTTCCGGTTCCTGTGCCCGTCCCGCTAGTTCCGGTTCCTGTGCCCGTGCCCATACCGCTGGTTCCGGTTCCATTGCTGCCCGTGCCGTTCATCCCGTTGCCGGCATTGGTCGATGTGCCCGGGTTGGCGCCGGGACTATTCATGTCGGAAGCGGTGCCCGTCGCGTCCGAGCTGGTCGGGCTCGAGGTGGTCGTCATTCCGTTGGTCGAGCCTGAGGCAGAGTTCGCGGGTGGAGTGGAGCCCCCGCAGGCGAAACAAGCCATGCCTGCGACGAGACCAACCGTGACGAGATTGAATCGATTCATGTGCTCTCCTTGCGATGATTCGGCGATGCATGCTCGCATCGTCGAGGCGCGGCTGCGTGCAGCGGCCGTGCCAGTCGAATTCGCAAAAGCACGCGAGCGCGGCGATTTGGCGTGAGCTTCGGAGCGCAGGCAGCGCGCGAACTCGGTTCTAGCGTGCTGCGCCGCTGGCGATTTCGAACTTGGCGAGCCGGTAGCGCAGCTGGTCGCGCGTCAATCCGAGTAAGCGCGCGGCGCGCGTCTGATTGTTTTCAGCCATCGTCAGCGCTTGAGCGATGAGTTCGCGTTCGAGCTCCGCGAAATGGATGCCACCGACCGGGAGTCGAAACGATACCCCCGACTTTCGTTGATCGAACTCGGGAACATCCTCTGCTTCGATCGTGGATGGACCGAATTCTTCGCTCAGATTCGAGACCACTTGCTGGAGCTCCGCGACGTTTCCGGGCCAGGAGTGCTCTTCTAACCGTTCGATGGCCTCATCGCTGAAGTGAGTGATTGGCGCCTTGGTTCGAGCGGCGGCGAGCTCGGCGAAGTGCCGAACTAATTCGGGCATGTCCTCCAAGCGATCGCGCAGCGGTGGCAGCTGAATCGTGGCTGGAAACGAAAAAGCCAGGTCCGCGCGCACGAGGCCGTCCCGCGCAGCCAGGGACAGCGATCGGCTCGACGAGACGACGACGCGCATCGGGAAGGATTGTTCGCTCAACAGGCGCGAAAGCGCGAGCTGCATCGTCACGGGCGCGTCGCATAGCTCGTGCAAGAAAACGGTCAAGCCGAAAGCCTGAGTGCCGCGCTGAACGCGCAGCGAGTTGCGGCGACGTTCGAGCTCGAGCAGGCGCGCTGGTCCGTCGAGCTCGAAGAATTCACCCTCCGGGTATGTCGAGCAATGCAGCGCGCGCGCGCAATGACGCTTGCCGGCGCCGAATTCGCCGCTGATGAGCACCGGCGTCCGCGAGCGACGAGCCAATTGTGCCACGCCGTTGCGGACATGCGCCATGGCTT
>DASYCL010000099.1:0-3398 GCA_036500245.1 Polyangiaceae bacterium
TTCGGCTGCCGGCGGCAGCGGCGGCAGCGGCAACTGAGCTGAGCTGAATCGCAGCGCCGCGCGCGCTCAGTCGTGGCCCGCTTGCGTCGCGCCCGGCGCGCTGCCGAAGTCGCTCATGCCGTCGATGTGTTTGCCGGCGAGAAAGCCGTCCACGATCGGCAAAAGCTCTTTTTCGTAGACCTCGCCGGCCCAGAAATAGCGAAGCTTGCCGCTCGCGTCGAACAAGAACGAGGCTGGGATCATGCCGGGCCAATTCGGGTTGATCCCGACTTTGAAGGCACCCAACGTGGGCGAAGCCGCGAACGCGGGCAGCGTGACGTGCAGCGAATCGAGTAACGACTTGGCCGCGGGCACCGCGTCCGGTTCGTCCATCGAGACGACCCAGATCGGCACGCCGCGATTTTTGATCTTCGGCGCGGCCGCTTCGAGCAACGGCAATTCTTCGCGGCACGGATCGCACCAACTCGCGAACGCCGTAACCACGACGGCTTTGTTCCCACTCTTGCGAATGCGTTCGAGCAAGGCTTCGGCAGTCGTGAGTGGCAGCGCGGAAGCGGCTTCGACAGTCGGGCCGAGCGCGACTTCGCTGCTCGGCTCGGTAATGGGACCGAGCGCGGGCTCAGCGCTCGAAGCTGCCGCAGTCGGTGCGGCGCCGCGCGCCGGCGATGTGTTTTCGCTGCGCGAGCACGCGCCGCACAGGAGCATCCCCAAACAAAAAAAATCAACCACGCGGCGCATCGGCGAGACGATTTAGCACACGCCGCCCGCGCTGGGTCCTAGGCGCGAACCCAAGCCGAATTGCGCCACACGAGCACGAGCTTCGAACCGTCCGCGGGCAGCTCGACCTCACTCTCGACGAGTTTTGCCGGCATATTTGCGTCACTGGCCAGCAAGGTATCGATGCGCACGCGCGTCGGACGCGCAGGTTCGGGCCGGCGCGGCTCGGAGAGCACGAGCTTCGGCGCGGGCAGGTTCGCAAGCGCGAGATCTTCGGCGCGCAGCGCGTACATCGCGAGCGCGTCATTCGCGACGTCGGGTGGGTGCGATTCGCGCGCGGATTCCGGCCCGCGCTCGAGCGCGATCGTGAACACCGCGCTCTCGCTGAGGCCGCGCGCGAGCACGACTGGCACGCCGGCTTCGCGCGGCAGTTCGCGCGCCATGCGAGCAAGCTCTTCGGCGTCTGCGGGCGCGAGCGCCTGATCCCCAGCGAGCGCGCGCGCGGCGTAGATTTGCGCGAGATAGCCGCCGAAATCGGCGAGCTCACGGTTACCCGCGCGGCCGCCGGTTTCGAGCACGCGCGTGAACAAGCGCTCGGCGAGATCGGTGCGCCCGGCTTCGGCGTGCGCGATACCGAGACGTAACGTCGCGCCAGCGTCGTCGGGCACGAGTTGCTCGAGCACGTCGTAGGCCGCGACCGCGTCGTCGAAGCGACCTTGCGCGCGCAAACGATCGCCCAAGAAACCGCGCACCCACGGATCGCGCGGCGCGCGCTCGGCGAGCTCACCGAACGTGCGCGCGGCTTCGTCACTGGCGGAGCTGCGCGCCAAAGCCGCCGCGCTGTCGGCGATCAAGGCCGCATCCGCGAACGGATCCAGGCGAATTTTGCGGATTTCCTCGACCAACACCGACTTTTGCCCGAGCGCTTCGAGCAGCGCGAGGAGCTGGCTGCGCAGGCGCGCGTCGTGCGGTGCGAGCTCGAGGAATTTGCGCACCACGGCGAGCCGCTGTTCGTTCGAGCTCGCAGCGCGGTAGCGCTCTTCGAATTTCTTCACGGGATAGTGCTCGTCGCCGAGCAACGCGAGGCGGATCGCGCTGAGCTCCGCCGGCGTCGAAGCGCGGCGCACGGCTTCGCGTCGGATCAACGCCGCAGCGTCCGAATCGCCGCCTTGCTCGAGCTCGCGCGCGATCTCGACGCGCGAGCCGCCATCGGGCACCGCGAGCAAAATCAATTCGAGCAGCGCGCGGCGATCGGCCCAAGTCGAAAGCTCACACTGACGCTTTGCGGCTCGATAAACCTCGGGCGAAGGTTCGCGATTGAGTCGCTCTTGCCACACACCGCGCCGGAGCGGCAGCGGCAAGGCCGCGGTGTCAGAACAGCGATGCGCGCCGAGCTCCGCGCCTGCCGGCGGTAGCGCGATCGTGCTGTGGATCGTGAGTTTTACGCCAAAGCCGCTCGGATAAACCAAACCGCGCAGCACCACGCTGACGCAGCCGTTCAGCGCGGCGTCATCCGCGCTCGGCGACGTACCGCGAACTTTTGCGTCGTGCGCAGCGCCGTCATCGCCGATGCTGACGCTCACATCGAGCGAGCCGGCGAGCTCAGGGCGCAGCGCCACGCGCGAGTTGCGGCACGCGCGCACCGAGTCGTAGGCGTTGTCGATCACGCGCTGGGCCGCGACGGTGACGGCGTTCTCCGCCGTCGTGTCGCCCTCTTCGTTCAGATCAGCGGGTGCGCTGAGCGTGCCGAAGCGCGACGCAGGCGTGGCGAAAACCGGACCGACCACGCCGTCGACGTTGGCGGAAAGATCGAGGATGCGTGTCGCAAACGGTGTCGGCGCGTACGACGTTTGACCGATCGCGAACGCGGTCCACGGCGTGAGCAAGCCCGCGCCGAGCGCGACGTCGGTCGCGGTTTCACGGCCTTCTCCGTGCAAAATCGTTTCTTCCACGCGCGCCAGCGCCCAGCGCCGGCGCACGTCGTCCACCGCGCTCGTGCCCACGAGCTCGACCGGACGCACTGCTTCGTGCGCGCCCTTTTCGTCGCGCCAGCGCAAAGTGACGCTCTTCGGCAAATCGCCGCGCACGCGGCCGACCGCGCTGAACGACTCACCGAGCGCGACCGCGCGCGGCGTGCGCGGATACACGCGCTCGATCTCCGGACCGAAATCCACTTCCACGCCCGACACGGCCGGTCTGAGCGCGTCGCTGATCAAGTCGACCGCGGTACGTGCGGCGTCCGCGCCGTCAGAGATCTCGAAGAGCGGTCCAGTGCCGCGCGCGAGCGCCGCCAAAAGTGTGCGATTGGCGAGCGGACCGACCGCGACGGCACCGAGACGCGGCGCGCCGCCCGGACGGCGCGCGAGACGCGCTTGGATTTGTTCGAGCGTCGCGTCACCGAGCGTGGGCCAGCCATCGCCGAGGTAAATCGCCAGCGCCGCGGGTGCGTCGCTCGGCAGCGCGTCTGCCGCGGCTTCGAGCGCGTGGCCGAGATCGCTCGCGCCGCCGGGCGAAAGCGTGGACAGATCGTGCAAAATGGCCGCGCGGCGCGGCGCATCGAGCGCGCCGATCGCAGCCGGACCGACCGCGTGCGGGCTCTGATCCGCCGACAGCACGACCACGCGATCGCGCGCGCCGAGCCCGGCCAGAATCGCTTCGGCCAATGTGCGCTCGGAGTCGAG
>DASYCL010000100.1:0-3142 GCA_036500245.1 Polyangiaceae bacterium
AACGGGGCCGGCGCGCTGATCGCGGTCAAAGGCGCGAAGGCCGGCATCGTCGGTGACGGCGTGATCGACGGCCAAGGCGGCGAGCCAATGGTCGGCAGTTCGCAGTCTTTCTGGGACGTGAATGGCACCGGCGGCGATAGCCCGGCGTTGATTCAGGTCTCGGGCGCGTCGAACTTCACGCTCTATCGCATCACGCTGCACAACTCGCCGAAGTTCCACGTCAAGCTCAGCTCGGTCGGCTTCGTGGTCTGGGGCGTGACGATCAAGACGCCGTCGAAAGCGAAGAACAGCGCAGGCACCACGCTCTCCTACACCAACGCGCACAACACGGATGGCATCGATCCGGGCGAGAGTGCCAGCAATGGCTACATCGTGTGCAACAAAATCAGCGACGGCGACGATCACATCGCCATCAAGGGCTCGAGCTCGACCGGCGTGACCAACCTGACCATCGCGCACAACCACTTCGAGGCCGGCCACGGCATGTCGATCGGCAGCGAGTTCACCGGCGGCGTGTCCGGGATCAACGTCTACGACTTATCGGTCGACGGGAGCGGCACGGGCACGAGCGGCGGCAGCTCCAACGGCATTCGCATCAAGTCCGACTCGAGCCGCGGTGGCCTGGTGAACAACGTGACTTACAGCGACGTCTGCATGAGGGATGTCTCGAATCCGATCTTGCTCACGCCGTTTTATTCGACCGCGACGGGCAACGACATCCCGCAATTCACGAACATCAAGTTCCAAGACATCCACGTCGTCAGCGGCGGCGGCACGAACGTCCCGAAAGTCACCCTCGACGGTTACGACGCCTCCCACCTCAACAGCGTCACACTCGATAACGTGATTGTCGACGGTTTCTCCACGAGCAACTTGCACGCGCAATACACCAAAATAACGCTCGGCCCCGGCAACGTGACCTTCACCCCGAGCGGCACTGGCGTCACCGTCACGAACAGCATCTCCGGTAGCTCCACTCCAAATCCCTGCACGAATAAGTTCGTCAGCTTCTGATTCGAAAAGGCGGGCGGCCCGTGCGCGCACACGCGAGTCGCCCGTGGTTTTGTGTGTGGCACTTCGCCTCGCGCCCTCACCACCCTCGTGAGTGAGTCTCGGAGCGAGACGTGCGTGCGTTCGTTCGGACGGCGTGGTAACTTCATGGGTTTGGCAGCTGCTCAGATCGAGCATTGCTGGACGAGAAAGGTTCCACGTACGTATGGAGACGAAGATTGCGACCGCGCTCGGCAACGGAAGCGCGACCGACGCGGCCGAGGGCATCGCGCGTCAGCTGCGCGAGCAGCTCGGTGATGCCAAACCCAAGTTGCTTTTGGTGTTCGCTTCGACCGCGCAGCCACTCTCGGCCGTGGTCGAGATCTTGACCGCGCGTTTTCCGGGTGCGGCTTTACTCGGCGCTTCGACGGCCGGTGAATTTACCGAACGCGGGGATGCCAAAGGCGCGGTGACTGCCTTCGCATTGGCCGGTGATTTTAGGGTTTACGGTGGCCTCGGGCTCGGACTCAAGGCCAATGCCGAGCGCGCCGTGCTCGCCGCCGTCGAAGGCGTGCCGCGCGAAGTGAACGGCTACCCACATCGCACCGGGCTTTTGCTCTTGGATCCGCTCGCCGGCAAGGGCGAAGAAGCGACCCTTTTCGCCGCATCCGTGCTCGGCAGCGATGTGCCGCTCGCAGGCGGCGCAGCGGGGGACGACTTGAAGATGACGACCACCGAAGTGGCTTGGGGTACTCAAGCAGTGACCGACGCCGTGGTGGTCGCGCAGATATTTTCGAAGACCCCGCTCGGCCTCGGCGTGTGTCACGGGCACACCCCGCTGTCACCACCGCTGCGCGTGACGAAGGCGCACAGCGGTGTGGTCTCGGAGATCGACGGTCAACCCGCATGGCAAGTGTGGCTCGACCGCACGCGAGAGCGTGCAAAATCTCGCGGCCTCGACGTCGATGCACTCGCGGCGAACGAGGAAGGCGCATTCCTATTGCGCTATGAAGCGGGTCTCGCCGTCGGCGACGAGTACAAGATCCGTGCGCCACTGTCGCGCTCCGCGGACGGCTCGATCAACTTCGCCTGCGGCATTCCCGAGGGCAGCATGATTCGCATCACCGAAAGCAACGAGGAAGCGCAAATTGCCAGCGCACGCGAAGCCGCGCGGCGAGCGCGCGCTCGGCTCGGGGCCCCGGTCGCCGGCGCGATCGTGTTCGATTGCATTTGCCGCAACTTGATCTTGGGTGGCGATTTCAAGCGCGCCGTCAGCGCGATCTCGGAAGAGCTCGGCGGCGTTCCGCTCGCCGGCTTCGAGACCTACGGCGAAATCGCGCTCGACGCCGGGGACATGAGCGGCTTCCACAACACGACCAGCGTCGTTCTCGCGTTCCCGAAGCACTGATGGCCGCGCCGCTCTCTTCGAGTCCGCCCGCGTCGAACCGGCGCATCAGCGTCGACCAGTTGGTCGAGCTGTTGGCGCCGGCGCTCGGACGCGAGAAGAGTCACGAATTGATCCTAGCTTGCGCAAAATCGCTCGGTCACCCCGTAGATCGACTCACCTTGAAGCAAGCGCTCACGCTGCTCGAAAGCTTGGGCAGCGACGCCGGGATCGTCGGCATCTCCGCGCGCTTTGCCCAAGCGCGACTCCTCGCGCCGCAGAAAAAACGCGCCGATTCCGCAGCGCCCCAAAGCAGTCTCGCTTCAGCCAGCGAGAGCGCGAGCAGCAGGCCCGCAGCGACGATCGAATCGGACGCGCTCGCGGCGCTCTTGGCGCACAGCATCGGCACCGAAAAGAGCCGCGAGGTAGTTCAATTGGCGCTGGCGCAACTCGGCATTTCGACCCGCAATTTGAGCGCGGAGCAAGCGCATGCGGTGCTGGAATGCTGCGCCAAGATGGACGGCATCGTCGGTGTTACGGCGCGCTTCGCCAAGGCGCGCTTGATTCTGCGACTCAAGAAGTAGTCGCAGAACTCGCTGTCGCGCTCACTTCGCGTCGCGCCGCGCGCGCCGGCGCCGCGCGGCGCTGAGTGCAGCAAAGCCGAGCAAGCCGAAGAGCGCACTGCTGTTTGCCGGCGTACGACCGAGCTCACAACTGCAACCCGAGTTCGAACCCGATCCGGAAGACGCGCCCGAGCCGGTCGTGCCA
>DASYCL010000101.1:0-3423 GCA_036500245.1 Polyangiaceae bacterium
CGACGATCTCGTCGCGCGCCACGCTTCGAGCCCAGAGGCGCGCGATCGCATCCTGCAAAATCGCATTTACGGCTACGTCTCGACGAGCCTCGCCGGCACCCAGTCGTACATGGCGATGGAGAAGGTGCTGCTCGTGCAAAAAGATCCGCGCTTCGACGTGATCGTGCTCGACACTCCGCCGACCAGTGACGCGCTCGATTTCTTGGACGCGCCCGAACGCTTGATCGAAGCCATCGACAGCGCCGCGATGCGCTGGCTCGTCGAAACGTTCGAAAAGTCCGGACGGCTGAGCTTGAATTTGGTGGCGCGCGGCGTCGCCTTCGTGCTGCGCGGGATCGGCCGGCTCACGGGCAAAGGATTTCTCGAGCATTTGGCCGAGTTCGTCAGCGAGCTGAACCAGCTCTTCGGCGGCTTTCGCGAGCGCGCCGCGGTCGTCGCCAAGGCATTTCGTTCCCGCGAAGTCGCCTACGTACTCGTGACTTCGCCGGCGCCTGCCGCGATCGAAGAAGTGGGCTTCTTCGCCGAGCGTTTGCGGCAGCAGGGCATGCACCCAGATGCGGTCGTGGTGAACCGCGTGCAAGTCGCGCCCGGATCGGCCGATGTCCCGACGTTGCTGGCGACGGCGCGGGCGCTCGGCGTGGAATTGTCAGCGAGCGCGGCGAACGCCGCCGAGAGCGCAGCCGAGGACGACCGCGTGCGCGCGCGCTTCGAAGCCACGCAACTCGCGGCGATCGAAGCCGCGTTCATGCCTGCCAAGACACCGCTTGCGCACGTCCCCGTGCTCTCTGCCGATGTCCACGATGTGGAGAGCTTGTCGAAGGTCGCGGCCCGACTATTTCCCGCGTGAACGTGGCGGCCCGGGCCGATTTTCGTTGCGCTTGCGCGCACGGTACTGCACCGAAATCGGCACCGCGCGAAAATCGAACGCTTTCCGGATCTGATTGGCGACGAAGCGCTTGTACGCCTCGGTGATGTACTCCGGCGCGTTGCACATCGCGACGAACAGTGGCGGGTGCGCCTCTGCTTGGGTCACGTAGAAAATCCGCGGCGCGCGCCCCTTGCTCGTGGGTGGCGGATGCGTCGCGATCACGCTTTCGACAAAGCGGTTGAGCTCGCCGGTCGGGATGCGGCGTTTGAACTCTTTGCTGGCACGCGCGGTCAGATCCAACAGTTCATTCACGCCGCGGCCCGTCTTGGCGCTCAGATGCACCATCGGTACCCAGCCGGCAAAGCGCAGCTCGTCGCGCGCTTTTTCTTCCGAGGCGAGCTGTTCTTTCTTGTTTTGCAGGTCGGCTTTGTTGAGCCCGACGATCACCGCGCGTCGGCGCTCGAGGCACATGCCGAGCAGGCGCGCGTCCTGCTCGGAGACCCCTACCGTCGCATCGCACATCAAGACCACGACTTGCGCGCGCTCGATCGAGCGAATCGCTTGCAGCACGCTGACGAGCTCGATCCCGCGCTCGATGCGCGCCTTCTTGCGAATGCCCGCGGTATCGACGATCAAAAACGTGCGCCCGTCGGCTTCGAAACGCGCGTCGACCGGATCGCGCGTCGTGCCCGGTCGATCGTCGACGAGGGCGCGCTCGCTGCCGGTGAGACGATTGAAGAACGAGGATTTGCCGGCGTTGGGCCGTCCAATCAGCGCGATTCTCGGGATGATTTCAGCTTCGACGGCCGCGCCGTCTTCGTCTTCGCCGCGGCTCTCGTTCGGCAAATGTTTGGCTACCGCTTGCGCCAAATCCGCCGTGCCGCGCCCGTGCAGCGCGGACACCGGAATGATCTCCGGCACGCCGAGCTCATAGAGCTCGTTCGCGGCGGGAATGTGCCGCGCCGTGTCGACCTTGTTGGCCACGAATATGACGGGCTTCTTCGAGCGGCGGAGCAACTTCACCGCTTCGCGATCCGGCGCGGTCACCGACATCGAACCGTCGAGCACGCACACGATCACGTCGGCTTCGGCGATCGCGGCGTTCACGTGGCGCGCAATGCCTTGCTGCATGCGATCGTCGCTGGTCGGATCGAAGCCACCCGTGTCGACCAAGGTCACGTTGTGCCCGTGAATGTGCGCGGGCGCATAGTGCCGATCGCGCGTCACGCCCGGCTGATCGTCGACGATGGCGAGCTTCTTGCCGGCGAGGCGATTGAACAGCGTGCTCTTGCCGACGTTCGGGCGCCCGACGACTGCGACGATGGCCGTCATTTCGCCCTCGTCCGCTTCTGTTTCGCGCGCGGCTTCTTGCTCGCTTCGGTTTTCGCTCCCGCGGCCGCTTCGTAGCCGAGCTCAGCGAGCTGGCGCGGCATGCTCTTCCATTGTGGCGTCACGCGCACGAACAGCTCGAGGTGCACCTTGTGACCCAAGAGCTCGGCGATGCGCGCCTGAGCCCCGACCCGGATCTGCTTGATCTGCAGGCCACCCGTGCCGATGATGATCTTGCGCTGGCCGACCTTTTCAACGTGAACCGTGGCGCGGATGGTCGAAGATTTCTGGCCGTCGACGAACTCGTCGATCGAAACCGCGACCGCGTGCGGGATCTCGCCGCGCATCGCGAGCAGCACCTGTTCGCGGATGTACTCGCGGGCAAAAAAGCTGGTTGGGCGATCGGTGAGCGTATCTTCGTCGAACCCCGCTTCGCCTTCGGGCAATGCTTCGGCGAGTGCCGCGAGCACGCGTTCCACGCCGTCGTCGGCCTGCACACTGATCGGAATCAGCGCCGCGAACTCGCGGGCTGCTTGAAAGGCGACGAGCGCCGGCAAGAGCTTCGTTTTATCGCGTAGCGCGTCCACCTTGTTCACGACCAGCACCATCGTGGCCGTCTTCGGGACATTCGCGAGTAGCTCGAGATCGAGCTCTTGCACGCTCTTGTCCTTCGCATGCTTCTTTGGCGGCGCGAGCGCCGAAATGTCGGTCATGAACAAGACGACGTCGGCCGCGCGCGCGGCTTCGAGCGCGGATGCGTTCATGCGCCGGCCGAGCTCGGAGCGCGGCTGATGCACGCCCGGCGTGTCGAGGAAGGCGAGCTGCGCGTCCTTCCGATGCACGACTCCGAGCACGTTGTCGCGCGTCGTTTGCGGCAACGGCGACACGATCGCGAGCGGCTCGCCGAGCACGCGATTCAAGAACGTCGATTTGCCGACATTCGAGCGCCCGACGATAGCAATGGTTCCAAAACGCATGACGGCTGAGACTCGCGAATTTCGATCGAAGTGGGGCAAGCTCGAGGCCGCGGGAGATCCACGCCGAAGCTTGCGGGGCGAGAGCTCTTCCACCATTTCTCCCGGGTTGCAACGACAAGAAACACCGGCTACGACGCCGAGGGCGACGATGAGTCAGGAAAACGCCGAGGCTTCCGGCGCGAGCGAGCCCGGCACTCCAGAAAAAGACCGGGATTTGCCGGCTCGAAGCGTTGCGCCGCGCGCCCCGAG
>DASYCL010000102.1:0-1531 GCA_036500245.1 Polyangiaceae bacterium
AGCGTGGGGAAATTTGCGGCGACGCGCTTTGCGAGCCGGGTTCCGGCCAGCTGCAGCTTCAAATCGAGCACTTCGCCGTCGTCGTCCGCGGACAACGCGAAGGTTTCGGCGCTCAGGATCTCGCCCGTGTCGAACTCTTGATCGATCTTGTGACACGTGATGGCCCACGACGTGCGCGCCTCCAGGATCGCTCGCACCGTCGGATCTGGCCCGCGCGCATCCGGCAGCGGCGAAGGGTGAAAATTGACGGCATAGCGCAGGTGATCGCGCCATTCGGGAACGCGCCACGCGTAGCTTGCCACGACCAGCGCTTCGCAGCCTTCGTCTTGCAGCTGCCGCAAGTCTTCCTTTTGCACGCGCGATAGTTGCACCGCGAGCTTCGCAGCCAGCGCCCAGTCGATGATGGCTTTGTTCTTGTCGAGCCGACCGTCGACGTCGGAGGCGAAGAGCTTGATCGGTGTCCAGCCGGCGTCGCAGAAGGCGCGCGCGACGCCGAGATAACGGTCGGTACCTGCCATTGCAAAACGCATGAAGGCTCAGGTTAACAAGAGGCGCACGGTCACGCTCGGTTACATCTGGAGAGAGACCAATTGCAACACAGGGCACACGAGTCCCGCAACTTCGCTCGAATTGCCAGCCTACAAAAATCGTCGCGGCACGAGCCACCGAAGCGGACCCTATCCGCGACTGGCCGATCACCCGAAAACGACGAAATGCTCGGGGGGGAGTTGACATCTCGGGCTTCGCTGCTTCCAAGCGCAGCAGCTCCGAGTTCACCGACCCGGCACGCGTGCGAGCGCTACTGCGTGGATTTTTCCTTGCGCCGGAGCGCGCGCGCCGTGTGCCCCAAACAAAAATAACCCTCGCGGGTTAGTTTCGTTTCGGCCGACGCCGCCAAATCGTGGAAAGGGCGAGGAACGCGAAGGTGAAGCCGAACGCGTCGTGCGCTCGCGAAGCCGCGATTTTACAGCCGCATCCGCCTCTGTCCGAGCTCGCTTTGCCGCTACCGCCGTTCGACGTGCCGCCGTTCGACGTGCCGCCGTTGCTCGGGCCCGCGTCGGGTAAGTTGAGCGGAGGCGGGCCGCCCATGCCGGGCATGAAGCTGCCGAATTGGTCGTTCGGATCGAGGTCCGGGCCTTGGCCGATCGCGCCGATGTTGTTGTGCGCGCCGCCCATCGGATCGCCGGCGCCGGTGAGCGGGCTGTTCGTGCCCGGTGCGTAGAGCTCGCGAAAGTGCGACAGGATCTGCGACACCGTGACCGTGCCGGCTTGCACGTCCGAACTCTGAAACGGATACGCGGTCGGAAGCGGCCCTTTGAAATTCGGCGCGGCGTGTACGTCGTGTTTGGCGAAGCCGTCCGAACCTTTTTGAATTTGGGTTTTGTCGTCCGGCTCGACCACGAGTGAATAGTCGGTTTGGCTCGGCGAATCCGGATTGTAAAACAAGTTGTAGTCGGCGTAGTGCATGCGCGCGTCCCCGGGCGGCGGATCGGTGTCGTATTGAGTTTCGTCGTCCGTGCTGCTGATCGCC
>DASYCL010000103.1:0-6622 GCA_036500245.1 Polyangiaceae bacterium
GCGTTCGTTGGGAACGACGAGAAACGCGGGAGTGCCGAAAGCCTCCAGGCGGGCCATCTCCTGCTCGTCGAGCGCGATGGCGCTGAAGATGACCAGCCGCCCGTCATCCAGGCGGGCGACCGTCATGCGCCTGGGAAAGTCGACCAGGGGCATGTGGATGTTTCCCGAGACGGTCATCAAGCGGTCGTCTAGCTGCTCGAGCGCGCCGTGCGGCAGGACGGTCCATTCGGTGAACGGTTTCGGCATGGCGGCGATCTCCTTGGCGCTGAAGTAGCAAGGGTCGTGCCTCGAGTTTTTTCGAATCGCAGCGAGTGGCGTCAAAATCGGCGCACTCGCGCGCGATGCGCGGAGAGATCGCGTATTGGGCCGCTGTTTGCATCGCGCGGCGGCGATGCTGCCGCCCTGCGTGTGGTTCCGTTGCGCGACTTTCACGACTTTTTTCCTGTTTTTCTCACTGGTACCTCGGCTCGGAAGTGCGTTCCGGATTTCCGCGGCCCTCCCTCAAGCGTGAGGGCCGCAGAAATCCTCGGCACGCACAATTCTAGCCTCGGTACTCTACCTGTCATGACGTACTGCAACCCGGAACCGAGTTCCGGGCCGCAGTACTAGCGAGTGGCAGAGCGTGCGCGCAGGTGAACGTCGCACCGCTGCGGCAACAAGTCACGGAACGCAAATTCGGTGCGCGCATCGCCGTCTCGACCACGAGCTACGCAGGAAATACACAGGGCGTGATTTTCGGCGGTTCGGCGCTGGTCGGCGGCAACGGAAGCTCGGCGGCATCCTACCCAACCGCGCTCGCGTCTCCCACCAGCTCAATGACGCTTGAAATATTGCACGGCGCGTTCGTGTTTCTCGGCGGCTTCGCGCGTGTTGAACGTGCCGAGGTTTCTGCGTCGACCGGTCTTCGGATCCTTCTTGCGTGAATATAGACGATAGACGCCGCTCACGAGCTTGCGAATCATGCGTTTTTCCGTGCGTTCGCGATCGAGTTTAGGCTTGTTTGCTCGGCCGATCCGCGGCAAGCTGGCACATGTAGAGCGGCTGACCCGAAGGATCTTTGATCCCGAATACTTTGCCGAACGGCAGTTGCTTCACGGGCATGATCACTTCCGACTGTTTCGACATTTCGACGTAAGCCTCGGCCGCGTCGTCCACTAGCCAGTAGAGTTCGCGCTCTTTGCCGCTGCCCATGGCTTCGTCGCTGGCGATGGCGAAACCCGAGAATTGCACGAAGCGCGGATGGAAGCGCTCGACCTTGAGCCCGACCACGTCCGTGTAAAAACGCTTCGTGGCTTCGATGTCTTTGACGTACTCGAGTGCAAACCCAAAGTGAGGCACTTGATGCATGTCGTAAGCGAAGCAAAGAGGGTACCACTCGCGCACGCGCTCACGAGCCGCTGTTCCCGCTGAAATTCGCCCGATGCGATGGCGCCGCAGCGGTGCAAAGCGTCACGCTTGAGGCGAAGTTGAGCTAGCACGCGTTCTGGCTGCAAGGTTCGCCGGGCGCCGCACAGATCCCGCAACTCGGGTTGCAACACACCATGCCGACATTGCAGGTCGTCAGCCCGCAGCTTTGGCTGTACGGATATTGAATCGCGTCGTCGCACTGGCGTTGATCGCAGCTTTCACCGAACTTCGTGCAGGTGCCGCAGCTCGCGTTGCAACACACATCTCCAACGTTGCACGTATTCATGCCGCATGGCGTGCTCTGCGGCAGCGGGTCCATGCCGCACACCGCTTGCGAACACTTTTGTCCCGGTTCGACGCAGGTACCGCAGCTCGCGTTGCAGCACACGCGTCCACCCGTGCACACCGTCGGTCCGCACGGCTCTTCGCCGCGCGCGACACTTTCGCTGGCGCTATTCGGGTTTTGATGGTTTGGGGTGGGGGAACCTTGAGCGGCGTGGTTCGTCGCGCTGGGGACCTCCGGTGTCGCATTCACGATCAACGCGGCCGGCGCGGGCTCCGGAATCACCACGACGTTCGGCTGTGGCGCGGGAGCACTTTGCGGCGCTGCGCTGGCTCTCGGCTCGCTCGGAGCTGTCGACATCAGCGGCGGAGGTAAACTCTGGTTCGCGTCGCTCGCGCTGGGCTCGCTCGTCGGCTCGGCTCGCGAAGGTGCGCCGGGCATCGTCCAGCCCATGTGCGTCGCTCGTTCGTCGTAGCTTTCGTACGCGATGGGCGCAGATAAATCGCGCTTTTGCGCGCGGCTCTTCGCAAGCACGATCGCGATCACCACCGCCGCGAGCGCGAGGCAGATTGCCACGCTGATGATCGCGAGCGCGCGACCATTCACGGGTTCCGGATGCCGCATTACGATCGAACGCATGCCCTCGACGAAGCAAAGGTCGCGCCGAAGTCTGCGTGGGACTCGGCTTGGCTCGCGAAAAGCTCGCCGGAGCGCGCAGAGAAATCCCCGCGCTGGAATTTGCCGAGAGCTCTACAGCGCGCGCCACGGGTGGAGGCAATTCTCGCTGCGCGCGCCGGACGGGGTAATGCTCGTGTTTCGCGAAAGCGCTTAGCCGCGTTCCGAGCCGGATCGAGGGCGCTCCAGTGCAGGAATCCCTCGCGGATTTCGCGCGACTCGTGCTACGCGATGCGTCCAGCCCAAGTGGTTTTTGCGCCCTGAATCGCGACGCGCGCGATTTCGCGGAGCAGCTCTTCGCCGATCCCGGCAGGCTGCACGTCGAAGGCCTTGCCCGCGGAGAAGGTGCCGACGGCGATGTCGTCGAGCACGCGCACGACGTTGTAGTGACCGCGCTTGATGCGAACGATGCGGTAGGTCGTGCCTTCGACTTGAACCATTCCTTTTACGACTACGGCCATCGCTGGATCCTTCCGGGGGCGGCTACGCTACGCTCGGTCTGGCGAGTTCGTAAGGCATCCTCGTTCTTTGTCAACTTTCTCCGTCTTTTCCGGAGTTTACGCTGCTGTAAACCTCAGGGTTTAGAAATCGAGCCAGAACAAAACTCTTACGCCAAACGCCCGACCCAGCTGGTTCTGGCTGCGCGAATCGCGAGCCGCGCGATTTCGCGCAGCGTGGCGCCTTCGATCCCGGCCGGCGCGACTTCCAGCGCGCCCCAGGCGGTGAAAGTCCCAACAGCGACGTCGTCCAACACGCGGACGACGTTGTAGTGGCCGTGTGCGATGCGCACGATGCGGTACGTCGTCCCGCGCGCTTGCACCATTCCCTTCACGACTTCACTCATTGCTTGCCCGAAACGTACCCTACGCGGATTGAGTTTCGTCGCTAGGGTGATTTGTTCGAACTCGACATTTTGACCATGCGTTCGAGCGAGCATGTCGATGGTTCTTGGGGCTTTGTTCTGGGGGGCGTAGCAAAGTGCGGCTCTGCGCGGCTACCGCGTCAACCCAGCCGCCGCTCAGCCACAATTTCGAACAGCCGCTCGTGTCGCACCGCGTGCCACGTATAAAGAGCGACGCGATCGAGCCGCGCATGCACGCCGCTCAGATCCAAAGCTTCGGCCCAAGCGAGCCCGGCGGCGCGCTGTGCTTCGCTCGCGCGCCCGCGCGGGCGCGCGACGCTCACGTGCGGCTTCGGCGGCCGCGCTTCGCGCCGCCCCGTCGCCGCCGCGAGCAACGCGTCGCGGTGCTCGCCGATGAGCGCGCAAAGTTCCGCGCGCCCCTGTGCGAGTAGCGCCGAGAGCGCCGTATACGAGCGACGCGAGCCGCCCAGCGGCACCACTTCTGCGAGCGAAACATCCAGATTCGGCAACGGCTTTTGCTTCGCGCGCTCGTCGAACAGCGCCAGCGCGCGCCTCGCGTTCTCTTCGCCCGAGCCGCCGAAAAACGCCAACGTCAGGTGCACGTCATCCGGATGAAACAAACGAAAGTGCGGCGGTAGCGGCGGTAACTCTCGCACGAATGCGCCGTCGATCGGGAACGCCAAGAACCAATTCGGCCGCGGCACCGCCCAAGCTTAGACTAGATTCGACGGCTTGGAACCCGAGGAGGCCGCCGTGAATCCATCCCTCTCGTTCGATGCGGGACTGGGTGTCACGAAGCGCGTCGGTCAGTTCTCACTACTCACTCTCGTTCGAAAACCGGATCAGCCTGGAGAATCAGTAGCTTTGTTTTATTGGATGTTTTTGGGCCCTGCGCGGACATCAGCGCTTGGCCGCTCGCTCTTCTAGTGACGTGGCTTTCGCCTGTTCGGTCAGTTCTAACGTGGCCACCCATCATTCCAAAACCGTGATCAGCCGCGCGAAGCTGCTGGCTTTGTTTTATTTCCGGGCATTCGGCTGCCAGCCTTCGCGCGCGCTTGGGCGCGAAAGAGAGGAGATGCGATAAATTCCCAAATCTGCGGCGCGCGCGACAAGGCTGGGGCTCGCCTGCCCGGAGATAAAACAAAGCAGCAGACTCGCCGGGCTGATCACGGATTAGAAAAGCAAGGCGGCCACGTTAAAACTGACCGGACAGGCGCGAGTCGCGTGCCCAGTCGCGCGGGCGGCCAAACGTTGTGCTCGCGCAGGGCAAAAAACATTCATAATGCGACGAGCTCTCAGTTCTGCGTGGCGCTGAACAGCGGCAAGTAAGCGCCATAGCCTGCCTTCTCGAGATCCCGCACCGCGATGAAGCGCAGCGCGGCGGAATTGATGCAGTAGCGCTGGCCGGTTGGTGCTGGGCCGTCGTCGAACAAGTGCCCGAGGTGCGAGTTGCCGCTTTTCGAACGCACTTCGGTGCGCGACATCCCGAGTGTCGAATCTTCGTGCGTGAGCACGCGATTCGGATCGACGGGCTTGGTGAAACTCGGCCAGCCCGTGCCCGAGTCGAATTTGTCCGTCGAGCTGAACAAGGGCTCGCCCGTGACGACGTCGACGTACAGGCCCGGCTCGTGATTGTCCCAAAATTGGTTGTGGAAGGGCGCTTCGGTTCCCGCATGTTGCGTCACGTCATACTGGAGCGGGGTGAGCCGTTGCTCGAGTTCGGCTTCGGGTGGCTTGCTGTAAGCCGCGGCGCTACCGCTCGCCGGCGCGACCGCCGCGCGCGGTTCGGCGTTTGCGCTCGTCGCGGTCCCTTCACCGTGGTGGCAGCCCGCAGCGAGCGAGAGCCCGAGCGCCGTCAAACCGAGATGCCGTCCGACACTGCCGCGCAAGAGAGCGAGTTTCGCCATCCCCGGAAGTACGGCGCGCGACCGCGAACGGTTTCAAATCGCTTTCCGTGGGATTCCAGCGGCGCGGTCGAGCTCGGCGGGCAGCTGCGTGCTGGGGCGAGTGGCGGGCTTCGCAATGTTCTGCGCAAATAACCCTTAAGGGTTATTTGTCGCGCGCCGCAGTGACGGCCCCTCCCGCGGCGCGCGCAGCGGCCGCTGCGGCCGCGAGCACGACGCTTGGGAGGGGCGGCGGCGCGCGCACGGAGCGAAGCGGAGGAGCACGGCGCGGGTGTGGGCAGCTCGAGTCGGATGTTTTTCAGCAGCCCGACTGGCACCGTGACGAGATTCCGAGTTGCATTTGGGGCAATTCGCGCCGCTCAGCGCAGCCGAGGCGATATGGATTTTGCGGCTTCGAGTCGCGGAACGCCGTGAATATTTCAAAAAAATTTGCGCTCTGGTCCGAGTTCGCCGGCCTACTACGGAATCAGATTTTTTTGAGCATCGATGTTGATGCGCATTCGCGCAAACGGTGTAGGCTCTCCGGGCCATGAACATCAGCAAGCTTTTTCACGTTCTTGTTGTTACGGGTGCTTCAACGACTGTCGGCATCGTCGGCTGCGGCAGCAGCGACGACAGCAGTGGCAGTGGAGGATCGAGCGGGAGCAGCAATGCGGGCACCACCTCGAGTGCCGGCACGACTGCGAACGCGGGCACGACGAGTACCGGCGGTACGACGTCGAGCGGTGGCACCGCGAGCGGTGGTACGTCAACTGGCGGCACTGCGACCGGCGGTACGAGCACGGGCGGTACGGCCGCGGGCGGCACGTCGAACGGCGGTACGGCGGGCGCGAGTGGCGGCAGCGGCGGTGCAGCCGCGGGCGGTTCGGCCGGCGCGGGCTCTTGCAACCTGCAGCAGATCACTTGTAGCGGCATCATGTACACTGAAGCCAACGGCTGCTGCTGCTGGATTGCCGACACCGCGGGCATCTGTGCAACGGATCATCCCGGGTTGATGGGTTGCCCGGCGCACACGACCTGTTGCGCGGGTCACGGTCCGGACGGCAATTGAGCGGAGCCCATCACTATTTCTGAGGCTGAAAATCCAATCGTGAACGCCCGCGTCGCTGGCACGTGGGCGTTCCGCACGCGCGCCGAAATCGAAGCGAGCGCGCGCTTCCTGCGCATGTCGGCCGAGCTCGCGGAAGTGGGCGCGGATCCGGTCGTGGTGAAGGGCGCGCGCGACGCTTCCGATGACGAAGCGCGACATCGCGATTTGTGCGCCGTGCTCGCGACGCGCTTCGGTCAGCCGAACGCGAAAGAGTACGTGCCGCCGCGCGTGCGCATCGGCCGCTCGGAGATGGAACCGCGCGATCGCTTGCTGTGGGAAGTCGTCGCCGTGTGCTGCATCAGCGAGACGATGAACACGGCGTTGCTCTCGCGCTGCCAAGAGGTCGCGAAGGACGAGCAGATCCACACGACCTTGCACGAGCTCTTGAAAGACGAGGTGAA
>DASYCL010000104.1:0-3502 GCA_036500245.1 Polyangiaceae bacterium
GAAGCGCGCTCGAGCGCGCGCCGGTGTCGTTCTTCGCGCGCAAGGACAAAATGCGCCATTGTGGGATGTCGACGTATTCGGTCACGCCGATGATCAGCGGTTCGGCCGTGCTTCGAGTCACGCGCCCCGCAGGCTACTACAGCGAGACCTGCGCCGATGGTAGGTACTCCAAAAATTCAGGTTCGGACCCAAGCGTCACGGTGTAGATCCAGGTCGGTCAACCATGCCCGACGAATTCCCCACCCTCGAGGCCGTCGCCGCGTTCGGAGTTTTGGCGCTCGTGATCCGGACTTTGCTCGTGGCAAACGAGACCAAACTGCTGCCCGGTTTCGCCGCGGAGCTCGCGCGCGATCTCCGCGCCGGTAATCGCGCTGCCGCGCTCGCTGCGTGCAGCACGCCGGAAGCGCCCGCGCTCGCTCGCTTCGCGCGTGAATTGATCGCCCACGTCGGCGAACCGCCGTACGGCGCGGACGCAACCGTCGAGCTCAAGGCCGAGCAGGACGAAATCGAACAAGATCTCGCTCGCCGGGCCGAGAGCGGGCGCGCGCGTGATTTGATCGTGCTCGCGGTGCTGCTCGGTGCGATGGCGTTCGCGGTGCTCTCGCGCTTGCCGGTGAGCTCGTGGTTTCACGGTCTCGCCGGTGCGGCCGCGCTGCTGCTCGTCTTGGGCTATTTCATGCGCAGCCGCTTGCGGCGCGTCGAGCGCGAGGAGTTCGTGCGCATCGGCCAAGCGCTGAACGAGAGCTTGTCGCAGACATCGGGCCCACGCTCGGGCCGGCCAAGCCTGCATTCGATCGACGGCGGTTGCACGATCTGCGGAGAGAATTTGTTTTTGGTTGCCCGAGACGGCGCGCTCGGCAATTCGCTGCCGGCGCTCGGCATTCACGAACTGCGCATTTGCAAAAATTGCGGCTTCGTTTCCGGCCAAGCCGAAGACAGAGAAGCGTTGAGCCGCGGCGCGCTCGAAGAACTCCAAGTGCCGCTCGACTTGGACTCCGAAGCAAGCGGGGATGACCCGGAACATGATGGGTGAGTGAACGCGTGGTTCTGACCGCTCCTCTCTCTCCCTCTCTTTTCGCGCCAAGGCGCGCGAAGGCTCGCAACCGGATGCCCGGAAATAATATAAAGCCAGCGGTTCGCGCGGCTGATCACGGTTTTCGAAAGAGAGGCGGCCACGTTAGAACTGACCGAACAGGCGCCAGCGGCGCCACCAGAAGCGCGAGCGGCCAACGCTGTGCTCACGCAGGGCCGAGAAGCATCCCAGAAGCTGATGACTCAGCAGGCACCCCACCCGTTAATAGTCAAAACTTGCACCCCGCCGCATTACGCGAGAAGTTTGCGGCGAACTCAATGGACAGCTCCGGTACTCACGAAGCCAACCGCGCGTATTACGATGCGTTCTCCCAGAACTACGAAGCGGAGCGCGGCCCGAACGATCCCGGCGGATATCACGACCTCTTGGACGAGCTCGAGTCCGAGTACGTGCGGCGTTACGGCGCGGGCCGTGATGTGCTCGAGGTCGGCTGTGGCACGGGGCTCGTGCTCGCGCGGATCGCCGAGTTCGCGCGTTCGGCGCACGGCGTCGATCTTTCGCCCGGCATGCTAGCAAAGGCCCAGAGTCGCGGCCTGAACGCCGTGCTCGGCTCGGCCACCGAGCTACCGTTCGAAGACGATCGCTTCGACGTCACGTGCTCGTTCAAGGTGCTGGCACACGTGCCGGAGATCGAGCGCGCGCTCGCGGAAATGGCGCGTGTCACTCGGCCGGGCGGCATCGTCCTGGCCGAGTTTTACAATCCGTATAGCTTGCGCGGCCTGCTCAAGCGCTTCGGACCCGCCGGACGCGTCGCCGAGTCGGCGAACGAGAGCCATGTCTATACGCGCTTCGATTCGCCGTTCGCGATCAAGAAATTATTGCCGCGCGGCACGGTTCAAGTCGGTGCGCGCGGCGTGCGCATCGTGACTCCGACGGCAAAGGTGATGCGCTTCGCGCTCGGCCGTCGCTTGTTCCGCGCCGTCGAGTTCGCGCTGTGTGACTCGCCGCTGCGCGTCTTCGCAGGCTTTTACGTGGCCGCGATCGAAAAGCGCGGTTGATCAGAACTTCCCGCTGACGCCGAAGACCGCACCACCAGGCTGCGCCTCCGCCAGCGGACGAAGCTCGAGCGGAAGCGGGCGCTTTTTGATTTTACGCTGCTCCGGCACGAACGACAGCTCTGCTTCGAGCACGCCGATGACCGATACGCCAATCCAAGCGTACGACGAAACGCGAAGCGCCGTGTACCAATCGCCCAGCGTGCCGTTGATGCTGGGCGCGGGCTCGTGTCCCGTCGCCTTCAAATTGTTCGCGTCCGAAACCAAATGCGTCTCGACGCCGAGCGTGGTGAACGTGCTTGCCGCGAGCAAAATTTCGCTGGTCAGAAAGAAGAAGCCGAGGGACTCGTTGCCGTTTTGAAATTGACCGACCCCGAACGGCACCAGCGCGACAACGCGAGAATGCGGTCTGACGACCGTGTCTTGTTCACCGAGCCGCTCGAGACCGGCCACACGGATGCGCTCACGCCGCGTGCGTTCCGCTTGCTGCTTCGCGAGCTCTTGCGCGTGCCGCACGCGCTCGTCCTCGGCTTTTTTGATTACGTCGAACATGGTCTCGCGCACGCGCAGGAAGTGATCGATCACTTGCGGTGGGAAGACCAAACTGTCCGGCGGTTTCATCTGCGGGTTCTGGCGAATCGCGGCGCGCAGCGGCTCGTCCGCGAGCTCCGGTTGGCCGCTGCCGATCAAACAAGCCGCGTGATAAATGCGCGCGCTCTCGACGACATCCGGATCGCGTAGCGGCCGCGCGCTGCTCTCACTCAACAGCGAACGCAACGAGTCGGCGCATTGAACGTACTTGCCGGCTTCGTACATGCCGACCACTCGAGCGAGCTCGGCCGAATCGTTGAGCTGCGGCGCCGTTGCAGCCGCGGCTGCAGGCGCGCTGGCAGTGGTGGGCGGAGCAACCGGCTTGGGCGGCGTGGCTTGTGCCCGCGCCGGCAACACAAACAGCGTTACGCCGAAAAGACCCAGACACGATGCGCTATGGCGGAGCAAACTCATCCAACTCCCCCGAGTCGCAGTCACGACCCAGGGATGCTGAAGATTCGACCGGGGCTCAAGGTCACGTCAAATTCTTTCGGCGGCTGCCCGCTCGTCGGCGGCGAAAGTAGCGTGCAATGAGCGTGCACCGCCGCAGTCGTCATGCGGATTTTTGGCTGGCTCGGCACGCTGAACGAGCCGAGCTCGCCGCAGCTCGCGGTCGTTCCAGGCAGGCCCTGAAAGTCGAGCACGGCGGGCTTGAACTCGATCGTGCCGCGTACTGTTTGCACTTCGCTCGGGTCGCTCGGGTGGGTCACGTTCACGACCATCGTCTGAGGCGCGACACAGCACTCCTCGTTCGGCGGCACGAATTCGAACGTGTGCTGCCCGACCGTGAGCTCGTGCGGCGGGCCGAACCATACGATCTCTT
>DASYCL010000105.1:0-4750 GCA_036500245.1 Polyangiaceae bacterium
TCGTGTTGCGTGCGTCTTTATCGCGCCATGCGGCAGTCACCGGATTGCAATTGGATCCAAGCAGTTGTAATGAGCCTGCCACCATGACACGAAAGTCGGGGTTCATGGCCCTAACCAACCTGTCCTGTCCTGGATTGGCCGATTGATAGCTTAACGATTTCTTTTGCTTAGCTTGCTTCGATGGGTGCGCGCCATATTGGCACGCACTGTGCTTATCGGGGCGCGGGCGGCTCCGCCCATGTGACGTCACTAACCTAGGTTATTCGGAGGATTGATATGAAGAAGCTAACTAGCCTGCTAGCGGTGATCGCGCTCGGCGCGGGCATCGCGGTGGTGGGCTGCTCGAGTAGCGGCGATGATTCGACCGCTTCGGGTGGTTCGAGCGGTTCGGGTGGTTCGGCTGGTAAGTCCGGCGCGGCTGGCTCGTCGGCGACGGCTGGGTCCGCTGGCAAAGGCGGCGCGGGCGGCTCGAGTGGCTCGGCTGGCAAGGCCGGATCGGGCGCTGCTGGCGCCGCAACTGGTGGTACCGATAACGGCGGCGCGCCGGGTGGCGACACCGGCGGCGTACCGGGTGGCGACACCGGCGGCGTGCCGGGTGGCGACACCGCTGGTGCCGCTCCGGTTGCTGGCGCATCTGCTTGATCGGCGCCTCATCGAGGTGGCGCGACGAGCGCCGCCTCGATGGGCAAAATCAACGGCGCAGTGGACGTCCGCTGCGCCGTTGTGTTTTGTGGTTCGAGAGTAAGCTAGGCTCGACGTGGATGGCTCGCGCTAGTTGGTTTCCGGGATCGCTCGCGCTGCTCGTCGCGGGGAGCTCGCTCTTCGGTTGCGCGGGGCGCTTCGATCCGGCGCACTTCGAGGGCAAACGCGAAGAACGACGCGCCGAGCCCGAAGCCATCGTCAATCTCGCGGCGCATTCGCGCGAGCTCGAGGTGCTCGGCACCGCGCAAGTGAGCTGCACGCTCGCGCCCGGATTCCGTCGTCTCGACGATGAGCCGCTCAGCAACGTCGATTGCTCGGGTGAGCGTTTGGATTTCGTGCTCCGTGAATCGGCGGCAACTGCAGGTGGTGAAGCGCTGATCGGCGAGCGCTGCTACACGCGCCGCGTCGAGCGAGCGTCGCGCGAGACTTATCGCGTCTATTGTTCGGCGGAGGTGGGGCGCTTCGCGGGTGGCTCAGTTGCCAGTCGGCGACCGCTTTCGGTGCCGCGCTCGTTGCCTCCGGAGTTACCCGCACCGAGCGCAAACGAGGTGCGGCGCATCGACGAGCCGGACGCCTCGCTCGCATTTCGCATTGCACTCGATTTCGAGCCGATCGTAAAGACGTTCACTCGCCGCCCGCGTCGCGGCGATGAAGTGAACGAGCTGGCGATCATGCCGCTGGTCGATCACCCGCTCGGTGATTTGCACGCCCGCTGTGAAGACGGCTGCGATGAACGCGCGCTACGCCGTAGCGTGCTCGTGGCCGCGGGCCGGCTCGGCGCGCCCGACGTGATCGCGGTACGCTGCTTCAGTGACGGCAGCGGCGATGCTTGCGTCGGCACGCTGGCCGCGCCCGAAGTCGAAGAGTAGCGCTCAGCTCTGCCAGTCGAACACGACCGGCACTTCGATCGCGTCGAGCAAGCTCAGCCGCACCGGGCATTCATGCGCTGTCTTTTCGCATTCGGCGCGAGCAGCACCCACGCTCTCGCTGGCTTGCTTCGGAAACGTGATCTCTACCGCGAGTTTCGCTATGCGTCGTGGCGGCGTCGCGGTCATCGTCTTTTTGATGTGAACGCGCATGCCTTCGAACGCGAAACGGCGCTTCTTGGCCAAGATGCCCAGCATCGTCGCCATGCAGCTGCCGAGCGCGGTCGCGACCAAATCAGTCGGCGAGAACGATTCGCCGCGTCCTTGATTGTCGACCGGCGCGTCCGTGGCGAGCACCGTCTTCGATGGGCCGTGCTCGGCACGGCAATGCAAATCCCCCTCATATTCCAGGTAAACGTCGACCAAGTCCGAAGCTCCTTTCGGCGCGCGCCGAGAATTCGAGGCCGCTCGCGAGGATTCTGGCAAACTCCGGCACGGCTGACCACGACTCATGGAAATCATGCTTTTGCGCCACGGCGAAAGTGAAGGCAACGCCGCTGCCAGGATGCAAGGACGGCGCGATTACCCGCTCACCGCGCTCGGTCGCGTACAAGCCGCGCGTGCGGGCGAGTTCATCGCTGCTAGTAGCCAGCCGTTCTCGGCGGTATATGCCTCGCCGCTCAAGCGCGCGTTCGAGACAGCGACAATCGTTGCGGCCTGCGGCGTCGAGCCCGCTGCCGAGGTCGATCCGGACTTGCCCGAGATCGGCGCCGGCAAGCTCGAAGGCTTGAACGAGCCGGAGATCGAGGTCGCGTATCCCGAGTTCATGGCGCGCAGCCTGACCGAGACCGGCGATTTCGGCGACTACGGTGGGGAGAGTCATGCCGACGTGCAAGCGCGCGTGCGGCGCGTGATCGCGCGGCTCGAAACCAAGCATCGCGCGGCCGGAGATCGCATTCTGCTCATCGGTCATGGTGGATTTCACTATCAACTCGCCAAGGCATTGATCTGCGAGCCCGTGCCGCGCGTGTGTATTTTGAAGATGGGAAATTGCACGGTATCACTCCTACGCCTGCGCGAACGACGCGGCATGTATTTGGGCGAGCTCGTGTTTCACGTGCCGGTCGAGCTGATGGGCGGCACGTCCGTCGAGGGCGCGGCGCGCTTCTTTCGGTGAGCGCATGAAGCTTCGCTTTGCTGCCGGCACGCTCGAGCTTCGCGGCACGCTGCCCGAAGGCGTGGCGCTCGCGCCGCACGCGACTTGGGATGCCCGGAGTCGTTGCTTTCGCGCGCCCGGCGTGGCTTACGCCGAGATCGTCCGCATCTTGCATCGCGCGGGCATCCCCTATGAAGACGAAGCGCGCGCCTACGTCGAGCTCGAGCGCGGCCTCAGCGTGCAGCGTGAAGCGCGGCCATTTCAAGCCGAAGCGCTCGCGGCGTGGCGCGAAGCCAAGGGTCGCGGCGTCGTCGTGCTGCCAACGGGCGCGGGCAAGAGCCACGTGGCGGTGCTCGCGATCGCGGACAAAATGCGGAGCGCACTGGTGGTCGCGCCGACCTTGGATCTGGTGCGCCAGTGGTACGATCTGTTGCGCGCGAGCTTCGCTACCGAGGTTGGCATCGTCGGCGGTGGTTCGTACGAGATCTTGCCGCTCACCGTGACCACCTACGACTCGGCGTGCTTGCACATGGATCATTTCGGCGCGCGCTTTGGCTTGGTCGTGTTCGACGAATGCCATCACTTGCCCGGACCGAGTTATGCGCTCGCCGCCGAGCTCTGTCTCGCGCCGTTTCGACTCGGGCTCACCGCGACGCCGGAGCGCACTGACGGCCAAGAGCAACGGCTTTCGCATTTGGTCGGCCCGGTCGTGTATCGCAAAGACATCGTCGAGCTGACTGGGCCGTACCTCGCCGAATACGAAACCGTGCGCGTCGAGGTCGATTTGAGCCCCGAAGAGCGCACCGAGTACGACTCGGAGCGCGGGATTTACTTGGATTTCGTGCGCAGTCAGGGCATCCGCATGGGCAGCGCGCGCGGTTGGAACGACTTCATCATGCGCTCGGCGCGAACGGCGGTTGGCCAGCGTGCGATGCGCGCCTATCGCCGGCAGCGCGAGCTATCACTCGGTGCCAGCGCGAAACTCGACTACGTCGATCGTTTGCTCGACGCACACCGTGCTGAAAAGATCCTGATCTTCACCCAAGACAACGCGACGGCCTACGGCATCTCGCGGCGCTTTCTGATCCCGATCATCACGCATCAGACCAAAGTAAAAGAGCGCAGTGAGATCCTCGAGCGTTTTGCGGATGGGCGCTACCGTGCAATCGCGACTTCGAAGGTACTGAACGAAGGCGTAGACGTGCCCGACGCGAGCGTCGCGATCATCATTAGTGGCAGCGGCTCCGTGCGCGAGCACGTGCAGCGCCTGGGCCGCATTTTGCGGAGAAAAGGCGATAAATTCGCCACCTTGTACGAACTCGTCTCGCGCAAGACCGGCGAAATGTTCACCAGTGAGCGTCGGCGCGAGCACGCCGCGTACGGAGGCGGATAGCGCGTGATCAGCCCGGATTTGGTGCGCGTGCGCAAGAAGAACGGCGTCTTGAGCTTGGCCAAAGTGTCCGCCGACGCAGCGGCGCGCGCGCTCGAGCTCGCGACCCAAGTTCTAGCCGTGATTGCCGCGCACGTGAGCCAGTCGCGCAGTGACGTCGAAGAGGCGCTCGCGGCGCTCGAGAGTGCCCCCCAAGAAAAAAAGCTCTTCGTCGCACTGAAAAAACTCGCGCTCGACGACAGCAAGTTCGACTCGAAACCCGAGCTCGATGCGCCCACGCTGCGCCGCGCAGTGTTTTCGCGCGCAGCCGGGCGGCGCATCGAGCTCACGGTGGGCGAGCATTTCGACCGCGCTGCGCTGATCGCCGAAGTCGCAGCCGAGCTCGGCCTGAGTGTCGAAGCCGTGGAAGGCGGACTCTACGCAGATTTGCGCAGCGCCGAGCGGCTGCTGAAAGCGCCGCACTACGACGCGGGTGGTTTGCTCGCGCGCCTCGCGCGAGCCGAAGTGCAGGCGGTGCTGCTTTGCTCGGTGCGCGTGGTCGCGGAGGTGCGCTGCGCCAACGCGGATCAGTATCGGCAGCTGTTTCAGAAGCTGAAGTTTCGCCAGCTCCTATTTCAATTGTCCGCGAACGAACGT
>DASYCL010000106.1:0-1588 GCA_036500245.1 Polyangiaceae bacterium
CACAGCCCGAGTTGCTTCATGCTCGGCGCGCGCACAAGAAAGATCGACACGCGCACGAGTATTGGCGCTGGCCTAGCTCGAGTCCTCTCGTTTTTTGTCTTTTTGGGGTTCGCTGCGGCTGAAAATCTGCCGTCGCCACTATCGAAGCAAAATCGTCAACGGAGTGGGCCTCAGGGTTGTTCAGCGGACGCGGCCGAATCACAAGTTTGCTTGGCGCGGCCAGCCGCTAGTGAAGGTGACGCTAGATGCGCCAATTCAGCGCGTCCTTCGTTGAGTCGCCCGAGCGAGCACAACGCCTGGGCTTTTGCGGCGCGCCGTTCTTCGCTCAGGATGCCGTGGGGAAAGCGCCGTTGGTGCTCGTTCAGCGCCTTCAATGCGTCACCGGGTCGTCCGGCGCTGAGTGCGCTAGTCGCTCGCACCAGCAAAGGTACTTCTTGCGCCAGTCGATCTTGCTGCGGACCCGAAGAAGAGTTCGGCAACGTGACAGAAAGTGCTTTGGCAGACGCGGTCGGTTGCGCCGGGACCGCATCAGAATTTTCATTCGTTGAGTCCGTCGCGATCGCCGGTGCGACGACTGCAGCCGATGCCGATTTCAAATCGACGTCGGTCTGTGCCGCGACTGCGCTTGGTCGTGGACGCAAGGCGAGGAACAACGCGCAACCGAGCACGCAGACCCCGACGGTGGCACCTGGCGCGAAGCGCTGAATCACACTGCGAGCGATCGGTTTCACGATGCTAGCGTGAGGGAGAACGTTCGCCCCGAGACGCGCCCGAAGCGCAGCCGCGACGCGCTCGCGATCGGAGTTGCTAGCACGAAGGGCGCTACGCCCGGCCGCTACTATCGCGCTCGCCTCTGGAGTGAGAGAAGCCATCACAATCATGTTCCTTTGTTCTGCTCGCGACGGCGCGCGACAGCGGTTTCGAACGCCTGCCTGGCAGCACGAAGCCGCGAATAGGCCGTGTTCAGTGGGAGCTCCAAGATCTCTGCTGCCTCAGGGACGGTCAGTTCATCGAGTTCGACTAGCGCAAAGACCTCACGCTTCGGCTCGTCGAGCTCGTTCAGTAGACTCGCGAGCAGCACCAAGTCTGCGTTCGTCCTCAAGTGCTCGAACGGCGTCGGCTCACGTGACTCGGCAGTTTCGCCGTAAGAGCCGACTACGATTCCTGCCGCCGTTTGAGTCCGCAGCGCGCGGCGATGGTTGCTCGCCACCCGTCGCACGACGCCGTAGATCCAGTTGCGCAATGCTTCTGGCCTCTCCAGCGAATCGAGCTTGGCGTGAATCACGATGAACACTTCTTGAACGATGTCGTCCATCGCGTCCGGCGCGATGCCGAAGCGCCGCGCGGAGGACCAAACGAAATCGAAATATTGTGTGTAGACAACCTGGAACGAGAGCACGATAGACGGGAGAGGACGCGCCCCTGGGTTTGCAGCGTCGACGACCCGACGAGCGGTTGCGTCGGTGAGTTCTGCCGTCGACATCCTGCAGTGCACTGGCGCTGCGCATCGGCTTCCGTCAAAAAATCCACTCGGGGCCCACTGTTCCCGTCGCGGCAGCGGGAAACAGGTGAGCAACGCCACCCAAAC
>DASYCL010000107.1:0-3051 GCA_036500245.1 Polyangiaceae bacterium
TACCCGACGGCGCGACGCCTCCGGCTTACTTCTATCGCACCGTGATTCGACCGGATCCGGATCGGCCATACTCGGAGCTCGTCTTGATCGCGCTCGATATGCGACAGCTCGAGCTCGGCATGCAAGCGGGCTACGAAGATCCGAAACCGACCACGGGCTCGCCGGGTGAAGGTCATCTACCGGCCGACCCCGCCGTGTACTCGCGCGTCGTCGGCACGTTCAACGGCGCGTTCAAGACGCAGCACGGCGCCTACGGCATGATGGTGAATCGACGCGTGCTTTTGCCACCGGTGAAGGGCGGAGCGACCGTGATCGTCAACGACGCGGGCGAGGTCGGGCTCGGTAGTTGGCCGCCGAGCGACGAAATTCCGCGTGAAATCGTGTCATATCGCCAAAACTTGGATCCGCTGGTCGAAGACGGCGTGGCCAATCCGACCGGCCGCAGATTGTGGGGCTGGCAGATCGAAGGCACGAGCGTGATGACGCAACGAACCGCGCTCTGCGTCACCGCCGCCGGCCACCTCTACTATGCGTGGGCCGAAGAAATCGACGGACCGACGCTGGGCAAAGGGTTGCGCCAAGCCGGCTGCTCGTACGCGATGCACCTCGACATGAACCCGGCGCACTCGGGCTTCGTGTACACGGACATCGTCAATCCGAAGAAGGCCGAGTATCATCTGAAGCTCGCCGACGACCGCATGACGATCCCGCCCGAGAAATTCGTGCGCTGGTCGGCCAAAGATTTTTTCTACGTGATGGTGCGCGACGCGACGCCGCACGATGGATCTGATTTCGCTTGGGCCGCCGACGGCGGAACCCAACCCACGCCCGCGTGGCTCCCCGGCGTCTACAGCACGAAGACAACGCTCGGCAGCGTCGAAGTCGAGCTCACGAGCTTCGAGCCGGGGCACGCCGAGTTTCAGTTTCGAGCCGGCACGCGTGAACCCGTCGCGTCAACCGCGCCTGGCCTAAAAACCAGCCTGGACGAAGCTTTGGAGCATCGGGTGATCGCCGCGATTGGGCTCGGGCACACGACGGACTCGACGCGCTACGGCTTTGCTTTCGGTCAAAGCGCGACGATTGCGCTTCGTGCCGGTTACGCCACGCTCGTGCTCTCGCCGAGCACCGGACCGCGCATCGAAGCGCCTGGCACCGCGCCGACGATCGCGGACGACGAAGAAGCCGTACAATTGCCGCTCTTGGTCGAAGGCGGCAAGATCGAACCGCGCGCCCGAGAGCGCGGCGATATGCGGCGCCGCGCCGCGCTGTGCATCACCCCAACCAAACGACTGATCGTGGCCAGCGCGACACACGATACGAGCGACACTCTGGCTGCGGCGCTGATGCGCGTCGGCTGCACTCGCATCGTCGAGCTCGATCGCGGCTCGCATCATCCGGCCTTCTTGCAGCGCGTCGGCAGCGCGACGCCGCCCGTCGCAAGCTACGAAACGAGCGTGCTCTACGCGCTCGGTCGCCCGATGCAGCCGCGCGCGTTTCGCTGGAAGCCCGAGAACGCCACGCGGTCGACCAAAGTCACGAGCTACGACTATCCGGCGCCGGACGTGGCGAAGCCGCACAAGAAAAAGCGTCGCAAAGAGGCCGCGGAAGAAGCCGCGCCACCCGAGAATTGAGCCGATTTCCGCTCGATTTGGTTACTGACAATCGACGAACTGTACGTCGTAGCTGATCGCCGGGGTGACGCCGCTCACGCTCACCGAGTAGGTCTTGCCCGCTTGGCTCGTCCAACCCTGCGGGATGAAGTCGATCGCGAATTTGGCGCCGTAGTTTTGATCCAGCTGAGTGACGGTCACGGGCTGCGACGCGCCGTCGACCGTGACCGTGACCATAGCGTTCGTGAGATCGATCTTTTCGCTTTGAATCGACCAGCCCGTCTTGTCGACTGATTGGTTGCGACTGGCGGTCATGGCTTGGATTGGAATCGAGCCCTCTGCCGGCCACGCCATCCATGGCTTGCCGGCTTTGCCGGTGCCGCCCAAAGTGTGCATGCACGACGCTTTGTCCGTGCCGCCGATGCCGATCGGGCCGAGCGAATTCGAGAGCACCCAGCGGCGGTGGCCGAGCGTGGTCGCGTTGCCCGGATCGGTCATGTAAAGATCGACCGAGCTTACCGCTTGCCCGCCCGAAATATTGGACGATCCCGCGGCGTCCGCGCCGGCTTGCGTGTAGCAGGTCCATGTGGTCGGTGGCATGTGCGAGAGCGTGTTGTTTGCGCGCATCATCAGCGCGCAGGCTTGATCGCCCGCGTCGAGCATCGGGTCGTCCGTGACTGCGGGCAGGCCGGCTAGGAAGCGATAGAGATTCACGAGCCGGAGCGCGTTTGTGCGCGCGTCGGCCGAGAGATCGCCCGCATTGCACGACGCGACATCGCCGCTCCAAGTGCCTTCACTCACGTCGGCGCGATCGGCTTTCCAGCGCGTGCACACGTCCGTGCTCGCGGCGCCGGCGGTGCCAGTCGCGCCCGCCGAGCTCGTGCCGCCCGCGCCGCCACTCGCCGAACCGGCGCTGCCGCCCGAGTTCACGGTGCCGGACCCGGCGCTCGAGTTGCCAGCACTCGAACTCGACGTGCCCGCGGACGCACTGCTCGTGCCAGCCCCGGATTGCGTCGAACCAGCAGTTGCGGACGATGAGCCGCCGCTCGAGCTCGAACCCCCGTTCGTGTTCGAGAAACCGCCGTCGCTGCTGCTGCTGCTGCTGCTGCAAGCGACCAGTGAAAACAAACCGAGCAAAGCGAGCCCCGTGGCATTTCTCGTCATGATTCGACCCTTCTCGACGCTTCGTCTTGAATGCGCGAAGAGCTCAACGATGGCTCCCCGCGCCGACAAAGAGGAGCGAAAAGCCCGAATCGGCTCAAGCGCGCTGTTCGCGTTGAAAGGTTCTACCCTTGGTCGACGAACGACGACCCAGGCACCCCCAAAATCCCAGGTATTCCCCAGTGCGCGCCGCGGTTTACGGCCCGGTTCGCACGAACGTGAAGTCATCGACGATCACGCTCTGCGCGGCGCTGCCCGTTGTGCTCACGTCGATTTGCGC
>DASYCL010000108.1:0-2005 GCA_036500245.1 Polyangiaceae bacterium
GACTTCGTCCTTCGAGCGCGCGCCGACTTCGCCGTCGCGGCCGCGTAGCTCGCGCGCGTTCGGGCGCACCTGCTTCACGGCTTCGAGGAGCCGCGACGCCGTGCCACTCGGCGCGTCGATCTTGCGGCCGTGATGTAGCTCGACGATTTCGACGTCGAAGTCCGCACCGAGCCGCTTCAAGGCGAGCTCCACGGCTTCGGCGAGCACTTGCACGCCGAGGCTCATATTGCCGGCCCAGAGCACGGGCACGACTTCGGAAGCTTTGTCGAACGCGCGCTTGGCCGCCAGATCCAAGTTCGACGTGCCACTCACGATCGCGACGCCTTGACGCATCGCCAACGAGAACAACTGAGCCACCGCGGAAGCCGTCGAGAAATCGATCACCGCTTCGGCGCCGAGCAAAGAGGAGCCAACGTCCGCGCTGGTCACGACCCCGAGCGAACCGAGCCCGGCGATCTCGCCCAGATCCTTGCCCAGCGACGGATCCGAATCCGAGCACGCCGCGCCCACGATTTCGACGTCCCCCGCTTGCTTCGCGAGGCGCGCGATCGCAAGTCCCATGCGCCCGGACGCGCCGTGAAGTGCGAGCTTCACGACGCCTCGTATTCGGCCATCACGGCGCTGAGCCGAGCCTTGCACTCCGCGGTCGCTTCGACCAAAGGCAAGCGCACGCTGGCGTTGATCCGTTTTTTGATCGCAAGCGCGGCTTTCACCGGCGAAGGGCTGGCTTCGGCAAACATCGCCTTGTTCACGGCGAAGAGCTTCACTTGTTTCTTGCCCGCGTCGCGCACGCGACCGGACAAGGCATCAGCCACCATCTCGCTCACTGCTTTGGGGTACACGTTGCTCGTCACGCTGATCACCCCCGTCGCGCCGACACTCATCATCGGCACGGTGATCGCGTCGTCTCCCGAGAGCACGGAAACCGGGCGCTTTGCGCGCAAGAGTAACTCTTGGCAGTGATGCACGTTGCCGGTCGCGTCTTTGAACCCAATCACGTTCGGGCACGCTTCGAGCACCCGCAGCGCCGTGTCCACGCTCATCTCGACCGCGCTCCTGCCGGGGATGTTGTACAAAACGAGCGGCACCGGCACGGCCTTCGAAATCGCTAAAACGTGCTGAAATAAGCCCTCTTGCGTGGGCTTGCTGTAGTACGGCATCACCACCATCACGGCGTCCGCGCCGGCTTCGAGCGCGGCTTTCGCGGCTTCGATGCTCTTTTTGGTGTTGTTCGAGCCGGTGCCCGCGAGCACCACGGCTTTGCCGTTCGCGATCTTCTTCGAGCGCGCGACGAGCTCCCGCTGCTCGCCGTCGGTCAAGGTCGGCGCTTCGCCGGTGGTGCCGCACGGCACGAGGCCGCTGATGTTGCCGGCGAGCTGCGCCTCGAGGTGCGCTTCGAAAGCGGCGAAATCCACCTCCGAACCATCGGGTGTAAACGGAGTAACGAGGGCGGTGTACGCGCCAGAAAGGCTGAGCTCTGCCATGGCGCGGTTCTTTTCCCGCGTTCCGGCGCGCGGCGCAACATGAGCGAGGCGACAAAACGCGTGAATCTCGCGCGCGGCGATCCCGAAGCCTTGCGCGTGCTTGCGCGACAACCGCTGTCGGTTTCTGCCAGATTTATCGGGGTTTGACCCGGGCGCGCGCCCGGGTACTATCGCAGGTCCGCACGGTCATGGCCTCGATTATCCCCGGTCGCCGGACCGCGATTTCACTCCCGTCCGAACGCCCCAAGGGCAGCGGACAGCCGTGCTTGGTCATCATCTCCGGCAGCGAGATGGGCCGGCGCATCGATCTCACCAATGAAGAGGTCTCGATCGGCCGCAGCGAGCAGTGCACCGTGTCCGTGAACAGCGATCTCGTCAGCCGTCGCCACGCGGTCGTCAATCGCATACTCGGTCGCTACATCGTGGTCGACTTGAAGTCGACCAACGGCACCTTCGTCAACGATCAGCGCATCGAGCGCGCCGAGCTCAAAGACGGAGACTTGCTCCGCGCCGGCAAGACC
>DASYCL010000109.1:0-3074 GCA_036500245.1 Polyangiaceae bacterium
AGCGGCGGGAACTCGTCGCGCGGCCGAGCCGCTGTCGGTTCGAGTTTCGGGCGGCGATCGGCGTCACGCACGAGCAGCCCGGCGAAGAACAGCCCGAGCCCGCAAAATAGCGTGCCCAAGACGAGATCCGAAGTGCGCCGCCGCATCGACTGCTACTACTACACCGCCCGCGTGGCCTCGAGTCGCGAAATTGCGAAGGCTCACGTTCAGGAGCCGAGCAAGATCACGCGCTGATCGAGCAATTGGTACATGATGCGGAGCGCGTCGAGCCGCGCCATGCCGCTGATGTCCAAAATCTGATCCACGGTCGAGCCGCCGTCGATCAGGCTGAGCAGAAAGCCGGCGCGATGGTCGAGCGTGAGCCAGCGGATCTGATCGTTCGGCACCGCGACGCGCACGATCTGGTCGAGCGAGCCGAGCCGCGCCGAATACATTTGCGTGAGCACGTCCCGGCAGCTCTGCGCGTAGCGAGGCGCGTCCAAATCGTCGGGATTTCCCTCGAGAATGCTCTCGGCGATCACGAGCGCGCCGGTAAAATCACCCATTGCGTAGCGATCCTTCATCTCCAGGATCGCGGCGTCGTCCGGTGCGGGCTGTGACGCCGCCGCGCTGATGGGGCCTGTCGCCAAGCCGTCGAGCTCGAGCTCGAGCACCGGGTCGCGCGGGTCGCGGGTCGTCGGCTCTGCGCGCGGAGGTTCGGCCTTCAGATCCGAAATGCTGTCGAAGTTCAGATCGGCGAGTTCGAGTCCTGTCGGCGAGGGGGTATGCGGCGGTCGTGCGGTCACGGCTGCCGGATTGGGATTGGGCCCGGGGGCGCGTTGGGCTGACACAGGACGCGCAGTGGGGGCATTTTGCGCAGAAATCGCCCGCTGCGGCGCGGTGCTGTCGGGATTTCGGCTCGCCAGGGGCGGCTCGGTTTCGAGCGTAAAGGTCTCGAGCGGCCGCACCGAGAGCACCGGCGGTTCGCCCGCGAGCTCGGGCGCGCGGCTATCCTCCGCGCTCGCCATCACCTTCTTCGCGTAGAGCTCCGACGGCAGCTCCGGAATCGCCGTCACGCGATCGAACTCGTTCAGCGGATCATCCAGATCGAAACGCGGCACGGTTTCGTCATCCCAGGTCGCATCCATACCGGATACCTCGGGCGGGATTGACGTCACTGCGGGCTTCCGCGATTTTCGCTCGTTCGTGCTCATGCGCGGTTCCTCGGGGCCCAGGGCGCGCTTCCGTTCAGCCGCGCGACACGACTCCCTTGAACATGCGCTGCGTGCGCGACAGCTGATCGACTTGCTCTTTGACCAGCGCGGTGTCTTTCGATTGGATTGCGCTGCGCGTGCGCTCGACCGTCGTCCGCGCTTTGGCGATGGCGTCACGGCCGAAATCAGCCGAGCCGACCACGCGCTCGATCTCGGGGAAAAGCCGCTCGATTTCTGCGACCAGCGTCTCGGCTTCTTGCTTTGCGGCTTCGAAATTCTCGTCCGTGCGGCGCTCGACCAAATAGTCTTGCGCGTTCGACACCATGTTCTTGATTTCGTCTTGCGTGAGGCCGCTCGTCGCCGTCACTTGAATCGACTGAGCCTGGCCGGTCTCCATGTCCTTGGCGTGCACGCTGACGATGCCGTCGGTATTGATCTCGAATGTGACTTCGATCTCGACGTGTCCCTTCGGCGCACGCCGGAGCCCGGTCAGGATGAACTCGCCGAGCAGCTCGTTTTCGTCCGCGCGCTTGCTCTCGCCTTGCATGACCAAGATCTTGACCGCGGTTTGGTCGTCTCGGCTGGTGGTGAAAACCTTGGTGCGACTGGTCGGAACCGTGGTGTTTTGCGGGATCAGCTCTTCGAAATAGCTCCCGAAGGTCATGATGCCGAGCGCGTGCGGTGTCACGTCGAGCAGGATCATGTCTTGGCGATCCTGCACCAGCGCCGCGCCTTGAATCGCCGCGCCCATCGCGACCACTTCGTCGGGGTGCACGCTCTTGTTCGGCTCGCGCCCGAAATAGCCCGTCACCGCGGTTTGCACGGCCGGCATGCGCGTCATCCCACCCACCAAAATCACGTCCTCGATTTCACTCACGTCGAGCTTGGCGTCGGCGAGCGCTTGCCGGCAAATGTCGACGGTGCGTTCGACCAAGTCCTCGGTCAGTTTTTCGAGCGTGGGACGGGCCAGCGTGCGCTGTAAGTGCAGCGCCTCGTTGCGACCGGTGGAGATGATGAAGGGCAGATTGATTTCGGTCTCGCGCACGCCGGAGAGTTCGCATTTGGCCTTTTCCGCGGCGTCACGCAGACGTTGCAGGGCCATGCGGTCTTGGCGGAGATCGATGCCGTGCTCGTCTTGGAAGCCCGTGACCAGCCAATCGATGATGCGCGCGTCGAAGTCTTCGCCGCCGAGGAACGTATCGCCGGTCGTGCTGATCACTTTGAACACGCCGTGCGCGCCGATTTCGAGCACGCTGATATCGAACGTGCCGCCGCCGAGGTCGTAAACCGCGACGGTGCGATCGAGATCTTTGCCGTAACCGTAGGCGAGCGACGCGGCCGTCGGCTCGTTGATGATGCGGATCACGTCGAGGCCAGCGATGGCGCCGGCATCTTTGGTGGCTTGGCGCTGATTGTCGTTGAAGTACGCGGGCACGGTGACCACGGCCTTCTTGACGGGCTCGCCGAGGTAGTCTTCAGCGACGATCTTCATTTCTTGCAAGACCATCGAGCTGACTTCGGGCACCGAGTAAGTCTTGTCGCGGAGTTTGATGCGCACGTCCGCGTGGGGCCCTTCGACGATGGTGTAGCTCGAGGTCATGATCGCGTTTTTGACCTGCGGCGAGTTCCACTTGCGGCCGATCAAGCGCTTGGCCGCGTAGACCGTGTTCTCCGCGTTGGTGATGGCCTGGCGCTTCGCGATATGTCCGACGAGCCGCTTTCCGGCTTCGGTCACGGCCACGACGCTGGGCGTTGTTTTGTATCCACCTCGATTCGGAATGACGACGGGGGAGTCACCTTCCAAGATCGCGACGCAGGAGTTCGTCGTTCCGAGGTCGATGCCGATTACACGCTCCATACTGAGGCCTTCCGATCACGAGC
>DASYCL010000110.1:0-8742 GCA_036500245.1 Polyangiaceae bacterium
AGCCTATTCGATTGCGATGCTGCTCAGTGAGCACGCGCGCAGCCTCGACGCGCCGCCCTCGATTCAAATCTTCGCGACCGATCTCGATGAATCCGTGCTCGCGGAAGCGCGCAATGGCGTTTATCCGTTCTCGATCGGCACCGATGTGTCGGCGGAGCGCTTGCAGCGCTTTTTCGTCAAGGAACATCAAGGCTATCGCGTGCGGCGCGAGCTCCGCGAAATGCTGCTTTTCGCCGTCCACGACGTGCTGAAGGATTCGCCGTTCTCGCGCCTCGATCTGCTCTCGTGCCGCAATCTCTTGATTTATCTGAATCGTTCGGCGCAGCGCCGCGCGTTCGATATTTTCCACTTCGCGCTGCGCCCCGACGGCACTTTGTTCCTCGGGACTTCGGAGTCGGCGGACGACGCGGGTCCACTATTTGCGCCGATCGACAAAAAACATCGGATTTATGCCAGCCGTTCGACCGCGAGAGCCAGCCTGCCGATCCCGCTCGGGCCGAGCACGCTCGCTCGCGCGATCGCTCACAATGAAGCATCCGAGCCGGGGATGTCGCTCGCGCGCCGGCCGCCCCCGATCACGATCCAGCAGCTCGGGCTGACCCCGCTGCGTGCCTCCGACGATGATCGCGCCAGCTGGAGCGAGCTGCACTTGAAGTTGATCGAGCGCTTTGGTCCGCCGTCGTTGGTGGTCAACGGCGAGCAGGAGATCGTGCATTTGTCGGGTGCAGTGGGGCAGCTCTTGCAGTTTGGCAGCGGCGAGCCGAGCACCAATCTATTTCGGGTGATTCACCCGATGCTTCGCGTCGAGCTGCGCGCGACCGTGTTCCGCGCGCGCCAAACCGGAGAGACGAGCGCGACCTTGTCCGTGCCAGTCACGCTCGGCGAAGAACGCAAACTAGTGGACATTCGAGTCTCACCGGCGACGGAGCTGGCCCCTGATTTTTTGTTGGTTTCTTTCGAGCTCAAGCCGGCGACGGATGCGACGGAGCATGTCGCGAGCGCCGAACGCGAACCGGTCGCGCCGCACTTGGAACGCGAGCTCGAACAGACCAAGGTGCAACTCCGGGACATCGTCGAACAGCACGAAGCTTCGACCGAAGAGCTCAAGGCCAGCAACGAAGAGCTCCAAGCCATGAACGAAGAGCTGCGCTCGGCGACCGAAGAGCTCGAAACCAGCCGCGAAGAGCTGCAATCGATCAATGAGGAGCTGTCGACCGTCAATCAGGAGCTGAAAAGCAAAGTCGACGAGCTCGGCCACAGCAACAGTGACTTGCACAACCTGATGGGCGCGACCGCGATCGCGACCGTGTTTCTCGATCGCGAGCTCCGGATCATGCGTTTTACGCCGCCCGCGGTCGAGCTCTTCAGCTTGATTCCGACCGACGTGGGCCGTCCGCTCTCCGACCTGCAACACCGGCTGAACTACCCGGAGTTGCTCTCGGACGCGGAGCGAGTGCTCTCGCAACTCGTGCCAATCGAGCGCGAAGTCGGTGACGACGCGGCTCATTTTTTTCTGGTTCGGCTGTTGCCGTATCGCACGATCGAGGATCGCATCGCGGGCGTCGTGCTCACGTTCGTGGACGTCACCGAGCGTTACCTCGCGCAGCGCGAGCTCGAACACGCGCAACGGGATCTCGAACAGCGCGTGCGCGAGCGCACCACCCAGCTCGACGAACTCAACCGCACCCTGCGCGGCGAAGTGCAGATGCACGAGCGAGCCGAACGAGGGCGCCAGGAGCTGCAGCGCCGTTTGGTCACCGCGCAAGAGGAAGAGCGCAGTCGCATCTCGCGCGAGCTCCATGACGAGGTCGGTCAGCAGCTCACCGCTTTCACGTTGGTGCTCCAGTCTTTGGAATCGACGGCGGGCGCCGAGCCGCTGGCGGCAAAGCTGCACGAGCTCAGGACCATGGCCGAATCGGTCGGCGGAGAGATTCACCAGCTCGCCGCCGAGCTCAGGCCGGTCGCGCTCGATCAGCTCGGTCTACAAGGCGCGCTCTCGGGCTACCTCGAGAGCTGGGGTGAGCGCAGCGCCGTCCAGGTCGACTTTTTCTGCACGGGCATCGACGAAAAACGCTTGCCGCGCGAGATCGAGACGACGCTTTACCGCATCGTGCAGGAAGCGATGAACAACGTGTTCAAGCACGCCAAAGCCAAAAATGTGAGCGTCAGCGTAGAGCGGCGCGGCAATCACGCACTCTGTATCATCGAAGACGACGGGTCGGGCTTCAACCAAGAGTTGCTCGCGAGCGACATAGTGCGCATCGGCATTGCGGGCATGCGCGAGCGCGCGTCCATCGTTGGCGGTGAGCTCACGATCGAATCGAGTGCCGGTGCCGGTACGGTCGTCCGCGCGCGTTTACCGATCCCCGAGAAATAGCGGCGAACGATCAGTCGCGTCCGGCTTTCAATGCTTCGAGCGCGATCTGTTTGCTCGCTCGCGTATCCGCTTTCGCGCCGCTCGCAATCAACTCACCGCTCGTCTGCCAGGTCCGGCGTGCGCGAACGATCCGACACGCGGGCGAACCTAGCAAATCGGGCCTGACTCAGTATGTGGCAAATAAGACCTGCCGATGGGAATCCGGATCATTAACCGCGAGGATGCCGTGGCGCATTATGTTGCGTGGCAACTTTGCGCAAGCGAACCCCGTAGCGCGTGGGTCATCCGCCCCATATTATTGGTCAGTGTCAGAGTCGGAAATCGAACGGTCTGTGGTGGCGGGTGGGCAGCTGCTTGACCGCGCGGACGATCTACTTCGCAGTCTCGTCGATCAGGTCAGCGATTATGCGATCTTCTTGCTCGATCCGCAGGGTCGTGTCGCCAGTTGGAATGCAGGTGCGGCGCGCATCAAGGGTTATGCCGCCGAAGAGATCATCGGTCAGCATTTTTCGAAATTTTATCGCCCGGAGGATCGCTGGAAGTGCACTGCCGAGCTCGAAACTGCGACGCGTGAGGGAAGCGTCGAGGATGTTGGCTGGCGGGTGCGCAAGGACGGTACGCTATTTTGGGCGGACGTCGTCATCACGTGCTTGCACGACTCGGCAGGGCATATCGTCGGCTACGGCAAAGTCACGCGTGACTTGAGCGAACGGCGCGAGGCCGAGGAATCGCTGCGTCAAGCCGAGGACGGCTTTCGGCTGCTCGTCGAGTCGGTGAAGGATTACGCAATTTTCATGCTGGATCCGAGCGGCTACGTCACGACGTGGAACGCCGGTGCCGAGCGGATCAAGGGTTATCGAGCCTCCGAGATAATCGGCAAGCACTTCTCGCAATTTTACCCGCGCGAAGACGTCGCGAGTGGGAAATGTGAACTGGAGCTCGAGATCGCAGTGCGCGACGGACGAGTCGAGGACGAAGGCTGGCGCGTACGCAAAGACGGCAGTCGATTTTGGGCGGATGTGGTGATTACGGCCGTGCGCAACGCCGCCGGCGAATTGATCGGCTTCGCGAAGGTCACGCGCGATCTGACCGAGCGGCGCGCGGCGGAAGCAGAACGGCTGCGCCTGGGTCAACGCGCGCAAGAGCGCGTGCACGCGCTCGGTGAACTCTCCGAAGCGCTGACGTTTGCGCTTTCGATCGACGATGTGGCTCGCGTGGTGACTCAGAGCGGAACGCGGCTGACTCGAGCGGACGCCTGCGCACTCTATCTGCTGGACGAGGACAGCCAGCTGCTCGAGCTCGTCGCGCAACAAGGCTGCAATCCCGAAAGCCTCGCTCTGATTCAGCGCATCGAGCCGGATGCGGCCGATCCGGTTTACGCTGTCGGCGCCGGGAAGCGCTCGGACCTATGGATTGAGAGCGAACAAGAGCACGAAGCGTTGTTTCTTGCAGTGACTGCGAAGCGCAGGCTGGACTCGCGCACCCGGGCTCTCGGCTGCGTGCCGCTCGTCGCCGAAGGCAGAACGATTGGCATCTTTGCTGTCGGTTACCACGAAGCCCGACATTTTTCCGAGGACGAGCGAGAGTTCATGGCCACGTTTGCCAGGCAATGCGCTCAAGCCGTTGCGCGCGCGCGCCGCGTCGAAGCGGAACGCGAGGCGGCTGCGCTCGTCGATCACCTGCGCGCGTCTCTGCTCACGACGTTGCACAGCATTGGAGACGCCCTGATCGCGACCGACGCTGACGGTCGCGTTACGCTGATGAATGACGTAGCCGAGACGCTCACCGGCTGGTCGGAGCAGGATGCGCGCGGAAAGATCCTCCCGGAAGTCTTTCACATCGTCAACGAGTACACGCGAAACCTCGTCGAAAATCCGGTGGCGAAGGTGCTCGCTACGGGCGGCACCGTCGGACTCGCCAATCACACCGTGCTGCTCGCGCGCGATCGTCGTGAGATTCCGATCGACGACAGCGGTGCGCCAATCCGCACTCCGGACGGCAAGATCGAAGGCGTGGTCCTGGTTTTTCGCGACGTCAGCGCGCGGAAGCGCGATGAATCTCGGCGGGCGTTTCTCGCGGACGCGACCGCGGCGCTCAGCGGCTCGCTCGACTACGGGCAAACCGTGTCGCAAGTCGCCCAGCTTTGCGTCCCGACGCTGGCCGATTGGTGCACCGTGGATTTGTTGGAGGAGGGTGAGCGCTTGCCGTCACGCTTGGCAGTGGCTCACGTGGATCCGGCGAAGGTAGAGCTCGCGCAAGAACTCGCGGAGCGCTACCCGCCGGATCCGGATCACCCGTCGGGCGTGCTGAGCGTCTTACAAACCGGGCGCTCCCAACTTTATCCGGAGATCCAGGACGAACTACTCGTCGTGGGCGCGAGGGATTCCGAACACCTACGGATCGCACGCGAGCTCAAGCTGCGATCGGCGATGATCGTGCCGCTGATCGCGCGCGGAAAAGTGCACGGAGCCATGACGTTCGCGTATGCTGATTCGGATCGCCGCTACCGGGCGGACGATCTCGACTACGCCGAGCAGCTAGCGATGCGCTGCGCTGCTGCGATCGACAATGCCCGGCTTTTCTCTTCCGAACAGCGCTCGCGTCGCGCGGCCGAGATCGCAAATCGCGCCAAAGACGAGTTTCTCGCGGTCGTCAGTCACGAGCTGCGCACGCCGCTGAACGCGATCATGGGCTGGGCCAAGCTGCTCGTCGCCGGACAGGTCGACGATCTGCGCCATCAAAACGCGCTCGAGACGATCGAACGAAACGCCGTGGCGATGGCGCAGCTGGTCGAGGATTTACTCGACATGTCACGCGTGGTCAGCGGCAAGATGCGGCTCGAAGTCCAGCACGTGAACCTCGCGCAAGTCACCAGCGCGGCAATCGAATCGGTGCGGCCTGCGGCGTCCGCGCGCGGCGTGGACCTCACTTCCATGCTGGACAGTACCGCCGGGCCTTTGTTGGGTGATCCAACTCGATTGCAGCAAATCGTGTGGAATTTACTGAGCAACGCGGTGAAGTTCACGCCGCGGCTCGGCAAGGTGCGCGTCGTGTTGCAGCGCGTCGGTTCATCGATCGAGGTCACCGTTACGGATACGGGCAAAGGCATCGCACCGAATTTTTTGCCCCACGTGTTCGAGGCATTCCGGCAAGAGGACGCGAGCTCGAAGCGTTCGCTCGGCGGTCTCGGACTTGGCTTGGCCATCACACGGCAGCTGGTCGAACTTCACGGCGGCAACATCTTCGCGGAAAGTGAGGGCGAAGGTCAGGGCACGAAGTTCACCGTCACGTTGCCGATTTCCGCCGTCACTCCGCGGCGTTGGGCGCCGAGCAACCATGAACCCAAGTCAGACGGCTTTGAAAAACCGGAGCTCCTGCGCGGTCTGCGCGTCCTGCTCGTCGACGACGAGGCGGACGCGCGCAATCTCGTGCGTGCCATCCTGGAAGAGGGCGGCTGCCGCGTGACCGCCGCTGGGAGCGTGGCGGAAGCGATGCAATTGCTCGAACGCGAGCTTCCCGATCTCGTGCTCTCCGATATCGGAATGCCCGAAGAAGATGGCTACGATTTCATTCGCCTGCTGCGCGCGCTCCCTCACGATCGCGGCGGAGATCTGCCCGCCGCCGCGCTCACCGCGTACGCTAGCGCCGAAGATCGCCGGCGGCTTCTGAACGCCGGCTACTCGATTCACGTGACGAAGCCGGTCGAGCCGGCGGAGCTACTTGCGGTCGTGGGCACGCTGGGCCGCTTCGCGCGTCGGGCCTAGCAGGGCGGTTTTTGTCGACGCCCTGCTAATGATCGGGCGCGAGCCGCCGCTGTCCGAGAGTTATTCGGCGGCCTCTTCTGCTTCGCGCGCTTTGTCGGCGGACGTCTGGTCAAAGGTCTGTGGCAGGAGCGCGCTGTAACCGCGCTTCAGCGCCTGCTCGAAGCGCTTTTCCATTTTTTCGCCCAGCGACTCGAGCTCGTCTTTAGGGATTTCCTTTTCGATCTCTGGGAAAAGCTCGCCCTCTTCCTCTTTCACATGGTGCTCGATCAGCTCCTTGAGCACAGTGACCCGTGCATCGAACGAATCGTCGTCCGGGTCGGTGGCGAGTGCGCGTTTCAGCGCATATTCCGCAACTGAGTGCTCCTCGAAGCTCTCGAGCACGATGTCTTCGTCTACCTCAGCGGCGGCGGGGTAAAAGAGCTCATGCTCGATCGCCATGTGCGCAGCGAGCGCGCTCGCCAGATCTTGCAGCGCGCTCGGGTCGCCGGCTTCGATCTTCGCGAACAAGGCCTCGACCGTGCGGTGTTGTTGCTTCAATAGTTCGGTGGCTTTCATGCCAATTTTGCCGTGCAAACCGTATGCCTTGCGGTCGAGCGACAACGCGCCAGGAACGCTTCCAGACGGGCGCGCATGTTGCACATGGGATTGCTCGATGCTCCTCACCGAGATCGCTCGTCGATATGAACCGGAAGGCGAGCTCCCGCTCGCAGGCTACGCGACGTTGCTCGGCATCTTCGCTACGGCGATGAGCGCGGCACTTTCCGCCATGCCACGGCGTCAGCTTCGGCTCGGCGCGCGAGACATTTTGCTCCTGGGCGTCGCCACGTTTCAGCTCACTCGGTTCGTGGCAAAGGATCGCGTTCTCGCTCCCGTGCGCGCGCCTTTTACCGAATACGTAGGCTCTTCCGGTGCCGGCGAGGTGGACGAACAAGCGCGTGGAACAGGCTTGCAGCGCGCGATCGGCGAACTTTTGACCTGTCCGTATTGCCTTGCTCCCTGGGTCGTTACAGCTGTCTCAGTGGCGGTCATCGCTTCACCGAAGAAGACTCGTTGGCTCGCGGGCATCGTCGCGATCACGGTCGTCTCGGATGTGTGCCAGCAGCTTTACGCAGGGCTCAGAAAGCTCTCGAAATAAGTTTTGAGACGTCGGAAGTTCGTTGCGACGGAGCGCTGGCCAAGCTTTTTGGCGCTGAAGGCAGGCCTGTGATGAAAGCGACATGCTGGATGGGTAAGAAGAAAATTCAGGTGCAAACCGTGCCCGATCCTCAGATCTTGAACGCGCGCGATGCCATCGTGCGCGTCACGAGCACGGCAATTTGCGGCTCTGATTTGCACCTCTACAACGGCTTCATCCCAACCCTGGAAAAGGGCGACGTGCTCGGCCACGAGTTCATGGGCGAAGTCATGGAAGTCGGGCCGGGCGTCGCGAACTTGCGAGTGGGCGATCGCGTGGTCGTTCCGTTTCCAATTGCGTGCGGCAATTGCGCGGCTTGCCAATCGGGCCGCACTTCGCTGTGCGAGAACTCGAACCCGAATGCGTGGCTGGCCGAAAAACTTTGGGGTCACTCGCCGGCGGGGATTTTCGGCTATTCGCATTTGCTCGGCGGGTTCGCGGGCGGCCAGGCCGAGTATGTGCGCGTGCCGTTCGCGGACGTGGGCCCGCTCAAAGTGCCAGCTCATTTGAGTGACGACCAAGTGCTGTTCTTGTCGGACATTTTTCCGACGGGCTACATGGGCGCCGAAATGTGCGAGATCAAACCGGGGCAAATGGTCGCGGTTTGGGGAACAGGTCCCGTCGGACAGCTCGCCATCGCGAGCGCACGTTTGCTCGGCGCCGAACGCGTCGTCGCGATCGATCGCTTCCAGTATCGGCTCGATCTGGCGCGCGATAAGGCCGGCGCGACCGACATCATCAACTACGAGCAGCAGGACGTCTATGAAGCACTGCAGGAGCTCACCGGTGGTCGGGGTCCGGACGCGTGCATCGACGCGGTCGGGTTGGAAGCACACACGCACGGGCCGCTCTACGCCCTCGACCGGACCAAGCAAGCACTCAAACTTCAGCCGGACCGGCCGCTCGCGCTGTATCAAGCCATTCGCTGTTGCGCCAACAGCGGTATCGTTTCGGTGGCCGGAGTCTACGGCGGGTTCATCGACAAATTCCCGATGGGCGCCGTCGTCAACCGGGCACTGACGATTCGCTCCGGGCAATGTCACGCGCACCGCTACATGCGCCCGCTACTCGAGCAGATCGAGATGGGCCGCGTCGATCCGAGCTTCATCGTCACGCACCACCTTCAGCTCAGCGACGCCGCGACCGGCTACGAGATGTTCCTGAACAAGGTCGACGGCTGCGAGAAGGTCGTACTCCAGGCGGCGTAGCTCACGCGGGCTCACCGGCTCCGCTCGTTGAAAATGTCGGTGCTCCGAAAGGCTCGGGGCACCGACGCTGTCTTTCTTGCTCGGTCACTGCGCTTCGATTCCACCCGAACCGCGCACGCGGCCGCTCTGCCCCGGTTTATAGAGCGTGCCTTCCGGATCGCGCGGCGGTTCATCGTACTGCTGGCGATCGGCCTGTTTTGCCGCGATTTTATCGCCCAG